>NZ_LGQU01000024.1:0-152360 GCF_003115935.1 Azospirillum sp. TSH20 | reverse complement strand
ATGATAAGATCAAATCGGAATGAGACGAAATCTTGCAAATACCATATGTAGTATCTGCAAGATTTGCTGTCGGAATGCTGATTATGTGCGGAACGAGCGCCCGCAAAGTTGGAATGTCAGTGCCGGTGCGGCGAACCTTCCCCCGCCGCCGCCCGTCCGCTATCGTCGCGGACTTTCCCCTCCCCGCAATCGGAGACGGCACGACATGACCCGCAACATCGACCGGCTGCTCGACGTGATGGCGCGGCTGCGGAATCCCGACGGCGGGTGTCCGTGGGATCTGGAGCAGACCTATCGTTCCATCGCGCCGCACACGATCGAAGAGGCCTATGAGGTCGCCGACGCCATCGAGAAGGACGACAAGGTCGCCCTGCGCGAGGAGTTGGGCGATCTGCTGTTCCAGGTCGTCTATTACAGCCAGATGGCGCGCGAGGAAGGGCTGTTCGACTTCGACGAGGTGGCGGGCGTCATCACCGACAAGATGATCCGCCGTCATCCCCACGTCTTCGGACCGGAAGAGGTGAAGTCGTCCGACCAGCAGACCTCGCGCTGGGAGGACCACAAGGCGGCCGAACGCGCGGCGAAGGCGGCCGAGGAAGGCCGGGCACCGTCGGCGCTGGAGGGCGTGATCGCCGGGCTGCCGGCGCTGACCCGCGCGCTGAAGCTGCAGAACCGCGCGGCGCGCGTCGGGTTCGATTGGACCGACGCCCGCGACATCCTCGACAAGATCGAGGAGGAGGTGCGGGAGTTGCGGGCGGAGATGGACGCCAATTCGGCGCAGGAACGGGTGGCCGACGAGCTGGGCGACCTGCTGTTCGCGCTGGTCAACCTCGCCCGCCGGCTGAAGGTGGAGCCGGAAGCGGCGCTGCGCGGCACCAACGCCAAGTTCGAGCGCCGATTCCACCGTATCGAAGCGTTGCTGGCCGACGGCGGGCGCAAACCGCAGGACGCCACGCTGGACGAGATGGAAGGCCTGTGGCAGCAGGCCAAGCGCGAGGAACGCGGCGAGGCGTGACGGCTCAATAGCCCCAGCGGTCGAAGGCGAAGGCCCAGCGCCGGCGGACGGCGCTGCGGGCCGGGTCCTCCAGGTCGTGACGGGCCCGGCGGTAGTCGCGGATGTCGGCGAGGTAGCGCTCGACCCGCGGACGTACCGGCTCGAACGGGCCGAGAGCAAGCCCGTCATAGACCGCGGCCAGCGTCTCCAGCGGATGATCGGCGACGAAACGGTCGTAGCGGATTTCCACCAGCCGGCCGGGCGGCAGCAGCGCCCGGTCGCGATCGAACCGCGCCATCATCGCCGGGTAGAGGTCCAGCACCAGCCCGTCCACCGCCCGCGGATCGTAGAATTGCAGCGAGAACTCCCGCAGCAGGGTCAGCAGCATGCGGCGGGTGGAGCTAAAGACCTCGTACGGGTCGCGATGGATATGGACGAAGAGCGCGTCGGGGCGCAGAATCAGCAGTTCCGCCAGTTTCGGCGTGTGGGCCGGATTCTTGATCAGCAGGCGCCGGCCGCCGCAATAGATCTGCATCTTGGTCAGGTAGAGGGCCATCCGGCGACGCCACAACTCGATGACTTCCGGCCGGCAACCCTCGAACAGCACGCCCTGACGGAAGGCGCGGCGCAGATGCTTGGGGAAGAAGATGCCGTGGTAGTAGGACAGCGGCTGCATCAGGGCCAGGGCCAGCTCGTCCTCCTGCGGGGAGGTCGGGTCGACCGGCATGGCGTCGATGATACGATTGGGCGGCAGCCACTCCTCCAGCCGGGACCGCCAGAAGGAACTCAGGCCGAGGAAGCCCCAGGGCAGGCCGACGGCCAGCGGATCGGGGGCGGCGAACCGCGGATCCTGGGCCAGCAGGTTCAGCAAATGGGTGGTGCCGCTGCGCCAATGGCCGAGGATGAACAGCGGCGGCGGCCCGGCGGCCCGGCCCTGCCCCGCCAGCCTCTTCACCCGCCGCTGCTCCAGCAGGTCGAAGGGCGCGCGGATCGCGGCGGCGCCGGCGGCGGTCGCGACGCGGTGCAGGTGCAGCGGCCCCACTCCGCCACCGTCGCGCAGCACGGTCGCCAAAGTGACGGCGTCGGCTCCCGCCAGCGGGTGGAAGATGCGGTGGCCATTGCGGCGAAGCCAGGGGGTCATGGCACGTCCGGTCCCGGCCCGGCCGGATAGGCCCTGCCCCGCCATTCCGACGGCTTGCCATGGCGGGCGCGCAGCAGCGCCGACCATTGGATCGCCAGCATGATGAGGATTCCGACCGGGTGCAGCAGGGCGCCGACGACGCTCTGGCGGAAGCGGACGGCCAGCAGCAGACGGAAGATCACCCCGGCCGCTGCCGCCAACCCGGCCATGACGACCGCCGCCATGGGCAGCGGGTGCAGAGCCGCCCAGCCCAGCAAGACCCAGGGCAGCACATGGCCGCCGAACAGCAGCAGGGTCCAGACCGGCAGGGCGGCCGGGGTCGCCATCCCCTCCGTCGCGTTCTTGGAGAAGCCGGACCACAGCTCGCGCCACCCGCGATACATCCGGCAGCGGGCAAGGCCGGTGGCGTCGAACAGGTCGGTGCCCTGCCCGGCCCGGCGGAAGGCCCGCGGCAGCGTCACCCCGTCATGCAGCGAGGCGGCGATAGCGGCATGGCCGCCGGCCGCCAGATAGGCCTCCTTCCTCACCGCGATCAGCTGACCACAGGCGGCGCCGAAGCGCGGGTCGGTGGATCGGCGCATCCCCGCCATCGGCAGGTAGCCCAGCAGCAGAAAGTGGATCAGCGGGATCACCAGGGCCTCGGCCAGAGTCCCGGTCTCCTCGCGCGGGAAGCCGCTGACCAAGCCGTTTCCGCCCGACAGCAGGGCGCCGCTGGTCAGACGGGCGGCGGCGGGGGACAAACGCACGTCGGCATCCTGGAACAGCAGCACCGGATGGCGCGCCAGCCCGGCGAGCATCTGACAGGCATGCTGCTTGCCGGACCAGCCCGGCGGCAGCGGCGGTGCAGGCTCCAGCCGGACGCGCGGGTCGCGGGCAGCGATGGCGCGGACGATGTCCGCCGTGCGATCGGTGGAGTGGTCGTCGAGCACCACGACCTCCACCTCGACACCACGGCTGAGCAGCGCCGCTTCGACGGCGGCGGCGATGCCGGCCTCCTCGTTGCGGGCGGGGATCAGGATGCTGACGGCGGTACCCAGCGGCGGGGCGGCTGTCGGACGGCGATAGAGATAGAGGTTGAAGATCCCCTGCCCCAGCGGCAGCATAGCCAGAACCAGCGACAGTCCGGCGATCAGGTCGATGACGCTCATGGCCGTTTCACCTCCCGCTGCGGCATCGCCTCTGCCCATCGTTGTGTGCCGCGGAAAATGCCCGTCCGCCGGCCCAGGCCCGCGCCCGGCGCCACAGGTCGTAAACTCCGCCGATCCCCACCGTTCCCTCCATCAGCGTCAGGAAACGCGCCGGGTCGCGGCTTTGCGCGTCGAGCGCCAGTTGGTCCATCACCGCCTCCAGCCGCCTTTCCAGATCCACGGCGATCTCCGGCACCGGCAGATCGGCGAAGCAGGCGGCCTCCATTGGCTCGCCGAAACGGAGCAGGGCCTCCGGCGTGCGTTCGTCCCAGAACAGATATTCGACCGCCAAAGGCACCACCGAGGCCGACGGCATGCGGCGGACCAGATGGGCGATTCCAGGCCGCAGGGTCACCGGACGTCGGCGCGGATCGGTGAAGGCGCCCTCCGCGGTGATCCACAGCATGGCGCGCGGATCGGCCAGGATATGCTCGGCAGTGCGCAGGAAGGTGACGGCCCCTGCCCGGCCGGGTTCCAGCCCGAACAGGCCGATCCGGCGCATGAAGCGGTAGCGGCGCAGCATCTCCCCATCGATCGGCCCGAAACCCGGCCGGCCGCGGAAGCGGGTGGTTCCCATCACGATCAGCAGGGCGGGATCCCACCAGGACGGGTGGTTCAGATAGACAATGACCGGCCGGCCCGGCGGCAGCACCGGCCAGCCCGGCCGCGCCAGCCGCACCGCATGGAAGCCACGTTGCAAGCGCCGCGCCATGACGCCGCCGAAGAACCAGCAGAGAAACTGTGATCGTAACGCAACCGGATCGTCCGTCATGCCGTTCGTCAATCCCCTGGGCCGCCTTCCGTCAGGCCACGGCACGGGCGGAGCCGCGCATGTCCTGGTCCAGGCTGTCGGCGGCGATCCACCCCGACATCAGCACCATCGGCATGCCCGGCCCCGGATGGGCGGCCCCGCCGGCCAGATACAGCCCCTCCACATCGCGCGAGCGGTTGCCCGGCTTGAAGGCGCCCATGAAGCGGCCGTGGCTGGCCAAGCCGTAGATGGCGCCGTTCAGCACATTGTAGCGGTCGTGGATGTCCTGCGGCGTCAGCACATGTTCGACGCGGATGCGGTCCTCCAGATCGGCCATGCCGGCGGTGCGCTTCAACTTGTCGAACACCACACGGCGGTAGGCCGGCAGCATGCGGCTCCAGTCGTGGCGCGGGCGCAGATAGGGGGTGTGGACCAGCACATACAGCGCCTCCCCACCCTTTGGTGCGACGCCCGGTTCGGTGCGGGCGGGCGCGGCGATGTAGCAGGTCGGGTCGGGCGCCGGTTCACCCTGACGATAGATCCAGTCGAATTCCTCCTCCGGATCGCGGGAGAAGACGAAGTCGTGGTGCAGCAGGTGATCGTACGCACGGTCAAGCCCCAGATAGAACACCACGCCGGAACAGGCCGGCTCGTAGCTGCGGCGTTTGGAGAATCGCTTGGCCGGCTGCCCGCCCACCAGTTCCTGATAGGTCCGGACGGAATCCATGTTCGACACCGCGGCCGAAACCGGAATGCGCTCGCCTCCGTCGGTTTCGACCGCGACGACGCGCCCGCGCTCCACCTGCAGGCGGCTGACGCCGGTGTTGGTGCGGATGTCGACGCCCAGCCGCCGCGCCACCCGTTCCAGCGCCGCCGGCACGGCACGGGTGCCGCCCATCGGATACCAGACGCCGTCATTGGTCTGCATATGGGCGATGGCGCACAGCACGGCCGGCGAGCCGTAGGGGGAGGAGCCGACATACTGGGTGAAATGGTCCAGCATCTGCGCCGCCCGCGCGTCCGGCACATGGTTGCGGATGGTGCCGGCCACCGTGCTGCCCATGCGGAGCGCCAGCACGTCGGACAATGTGCTGGCGTTGAAGCTGTTGCGGAAGTTCAGCGTATCGCCCAGATCCTCCACCGACTTCCAGAAGAAGAAGCGTTCGGAGATGCCGTGCAGCCGTTCCGACATCGCCTGGAAGCGGCGATAGCCCTCCCCCGCCCCGCGGCCGGGCGCCAGCCGGTCAAGTTCGGCCGCCATGGTCCCGACATTCTCCGACAGGTCCAGCTCCGTGCCGTCGTCGAAGAAGCAGCGCCATTGCGGCTCCAGCCTGACCAGCTCCAACTCGCGGTCGAGGTCGCAGCCGGCTTCTTCCATGATGCGGCGCAGGACTCGCGGCACCGTCAGGATGGTCGGCCCCATGTCGAAGCGGAAGCCGGCGTCCTCCAGCACCGCCGCCTTGCCGCCGACCCAGCCATTCTTCTCCAGCAGGGTCACCGTGTGCCCGCGCGCCGCCAGCACCACCGCCGCCGCCAGCCCGCCAAGGCCGCCGCCGATCACCGCGATCCGATCCGTCATGCGATTCCCCCTGCAATGGCCTGCCGCAGCATGCCGGACACGCCGATGGTCTTTGTGCGCCAGGGCGTCGGCAGGCCCAGTTCCTGGGCCAGCAGCCGCGCCGTGATCCGTGCGCCTTCGAAGATGACCGGCAATCCGCTGCCGGGATGGGTGCCGCCGCCCACCAGATAGACGCCGTCGAGATCCTCGAACCGGTTGCGCGGGCGGCGGTGAAGCATCTGGTCAAGGCTGTGCGCCAGATTGAAGGTGGCGCCGCGATGCACCGCGAACCGGCTTTCCCAGTCGGCCGGCGTCACCACCCGCTCCACTCGGATGCGGCGCTCCAGATCGCTGAGCCCGAAGCCGGCCAGACGGTCGAGAATGAGCCGGCGGTAGTGCGGTGCCTCCGCCTGCCAGTCGATGTGGCCGCGCTGGTGGCCGACCGGAACCAGGATATAGAGCGTGCTGCCGCCCGGCGGCGCCATCTCCGGATCGGTGACGCAGGCGTTCTGCACATAAATCGACGGGCGGCGCGGCAGTTCCCGGCACTCCTCGATCTCCGCGAGGTTGCGGGCGTAATCCTCCGCAAGATAGACGGTGTGGTGGTCCAGCCCGTCCAACCTGCCCTCGATGCCCAGATACAGCATGAAAGTGGAGCAGGAGAATTTCTTGGTGGCGAGGCGGGCGTCGCTCCAGCGCCGGCGCAGATCGTCGGGCACCAGCGTCGTCATCGCCCGCGCGAAGTCGGCGTTGATGACCAGAGCATCGGCCGGATAGTCGCCGGCCTCCGTCCGCACGCCGACGGCGCGGCGGCCCTGGAACTTGATGTGGCGCACCGTCTCGTTCAGCCGCACGGTAACGCCCAGGCTTTCCGCCACCCGGCGCATCGCCTCCATCACCGCCTCCGCCCCGCCGCGGGGATGGAAGACGCCATGTTCATGCTCCAGAAAGGACAGGATGGTGAACAGGCTGGGGCAGCGGAAGGGCGACATGCCCAGGTACTTGCTCTGGAACGAGAAGGCGAGGCGGATGCGCGGGTCTTGGAAATAGCGGGACAGGTCGCGGTCCACCGACCGGTGCGGCGACAGCCGGCCCAACGCCTTCAGCATCGGCAGCGAGGCCAACGCCCAGGGGCTGGAGAAGTCGGACTCCAGAACCGGGCGGAAGCGCTCCATCTTCTCCCGATTGTCAGCCAGGAAGCGCGGCAGACCTTCGGCGTCGCGCGGGCTGAGCTTGGCGATCTCCGCCATCAGCGCCGTCATCTGGGCCTGGACGCGCAGTTCCCCGCCGCCTTCGAACACCAGCCGGTAGAGCGGGTCGAGGCGGATCAGGTCGACCTCGTCCGACAGGCGCCGCCCGCAGGCCTCGAAGATCTCCTCCAGGATACGGGGATAGAGGAAGAAGGTGGGGCCGCTGTCGAAGCGGTATCCGTCCATCGAGAAGCCGGCCGACCGGCCGCCTATGCGGTCCTGCCGCTCCAGCACCGTCACCTTCGCACCCGTAAGCGCCAGGAGCATCGCGGATGCCAATCCGCCCGGTCCCGCGCCGATGATCACGACTTGTCGTTCCATCCGCTTGCCAAACGCTCCTGCGCTGCCGAACTCTGTCTTCGTGGTTACGAAGCCGGGTCGAAAATGGATCGCAACAACAGCTCCTCTCCTGATGTCGTAACCCTTTCGATGGGCAATGAAAAATTTCGCTCGCCCGCCGAGTTTAAGGTCTGGTCAGCCCAGGACATCTCACTACGACTTTCGGTTATTCGCGGACTTCGCCACCGCATTGCGGACAATGCCGAGAGACTTGTGCGATCACTGGAAACTCGACCGGGCCGACATGCCGCGGAGAGCGTCAGTGCCGAAATCCTGCCGCTGGCGGAGGCCTGCCGATTCCTGGAACGCGAAGCGGCGGGCCTGCTGGCGCCGAGGCGGCTGGGCCGGCGCGGGCGCCCGGTCTGGCTGTTCGGGGTGGAGGCGGAGGTGCGGCGGGACCCGGTCGGCACGGTCCTGATCGTCGGGCCGTCCAACTACCCGCTGCTGCTGCCGGGCGTGCAGGCGGTGCAGGCGCTGGCGGCCGGCAACCGGGTGATGGTCAAGCCGGCCCCTGGATGCGGCGAGCCGATGGTCCTGCTGGGGGAATGGCTGGAGGAGGCCGGCCTGCCGCCGGGGCTGTTCCAGGTGCTGGACGAGTCCGCCGGGACGGTGGCCGAGGCCATCGCCGCCGGCATCGACAAGCTGGTGCTGACCGGCTCCGCCGACACCGGCCGGGCGGTGGCGGAACGTCTTGCCCGCCATCTGGTGCCCTCGACGATGGAGCTTTCGGGCAATGACGCCGTCTTTGTTCTGCCGGGGGCGGATGTGGATCAGGTCGCCCGTGCGCTGGCCTTCGGCCTGCGGCTCAACGGCTCCGCCACCTGCATCGCGCCGCGGCGGGTCTTTGTTCCGCACGGGATGGCCGCAGGTCTGGAGGCCGCTCTTGTCCGCCAAGTCGCCACGATCCCGCCGGTGCCGGCATCCCTGCCGGTGAGACGCCGGCTCACCGCCCTTGCGTGCGATGCGATGGCGGAGGGCGCGCGTGCTCTGGGGAATGTACCGGAGGAGGAAGACCCCGCCATGACGCCGCTGATCCTAGCCGACGCACGGCCCGGCATGGCGTTGCTGCGCGAGGAGATCTTTGCGCCCGTTCTGTCGCTGGTGCCGGTGCGGGACATGGACGAGGCGTTGGATGCGGCGACGCACAGCCCCTACGCACTGGGGGCGTCGGTCTTCGGGCCGGTGGCGCAGGCGCGGGAACTGGCCGGGCTGATCGATGCCGGGACGGTGACGATCAACGACCTGATCGTGCCGACCGCAGACCCGCGCCTGCCCTTCGGCGGACGGCATGCCAGCGGTTGGGGCGTCACCCGTGGCGCCGAAGGGCTTCTGGAGATGACGCAGGTGAAGACCGTCTCGGTGCGCAAGGGGCGGTTGCGCCCGCATTTCGACGCTCCGCGCGAGGGCGACGACGCGCTGATGTTGGCGGCGCTGCGTCTGTTTCATGGCGGCCCCGGCACCCGCGCTGGAGCGCTCCGGCAGATGGTGCGGGCGGTGCGTGGACGCTCCCGCAAGTGACGATGCCGAATTGATGATGCCGAATTGATGATGGATGACCGAATGTTTGCCCTGATCCTCGCCTTCCTGATCGGCTCCGTCTCCGGCTCGCGCACGCTGCTCGCCCCGGCAGCGGTCAGTTGGGCCGCCTATGGCGGCTGGCTCGATGTGTCGGGGAGCTGGCTGTTCTTCCTCGCACACCCGGTGTCGCCGTGGGTCTTCACCGCGATGGCCGTGGTGGAACTGATCGTCGACAAGCTGCCGACCACCCCCAGCCGCAAGCAGCCCTTCCCCTTCGCCAGCCGCATCGCCGGTGGAGCCATCGCCGGGGCTGCCATCGGGATGAACACCGGAGTCTGGGTCGGCGGTCTGGTCGCCGGCGGCATCGGCGCCGTCGCAGGCACGCTCGTCGGCTATGCGGCACGCATGCGGATGGCCGCCGCCTTCGGTCGCGACCGCCCCGCCGCCCTGTTGGAAGATGCGGTGGCGCTGATCGCGGCCGTTCTGATCGTGGCGGCGGCGTGACGGATCGCTACCCTTCGATGCCCTCCAGCCGATCGGACAGTCCCGCATCCAACCCGGCATAGCCGCTGCGGATGCGTGCCTCCAGCATGACGGTCTCCGGCAGCAGGCGGGTCATGAAGAAGCGGGCCAACCCGATGCGCGCATCGAGGAATGCCGGGTCATAGCCTGCCGGTCGCTGAACCGCGGCGGAGGCGGTCAGTCCCCACATCCAGCCATAGGCGACCAGCGCCGTCAGCCGCAGCAGGTCGGTCGCCCCGGCCGCCCCGTCGCGCGGGTCGCGCCCCTCCTGCCGCAGCCAGTCGGCGAAGCCGCGCAACCGGTCGGCAGCGCTCCGCAGGGGCTCCGCCAGTTCGGCCGTCACCGGATCGTCGGCCAGCGTCGCCGCGGCATCCTCCACCGCGTCCAGCATCCGCGTCAGCGGCCGGCCGCCATGCAGGCCCAGCTTGCGTTGCACGAGGTCGAGCGCCTGGACGCCGTTGGTGCCTTCATAGATCTGCGTCGCCCGCACGTCGCGGACCAACTGCTCGACGCCATTGTCGCGGATATAGCCGTGGCCGCCCATCACCTGCTGGGCCAGCACCGCCGCCTCGAAGCCGAAGTCGGTGCCGGCGGCCTTCACCACCGGGGTCAGCAGCGCCGCCCAATCCTCCGCCTCCTCCGCCAGCGACGGATCCTTGGCGGCCCGGTCGAGCCACAGCGCCACCCATCCGGCAAGCGCCCGTCCGGCGTCGGTCAGCACGCGGGCGGTCAACACCATCCGCCGCACGTCGGGATGATGCAGGATCGGGTCGCCCGCTCCGCCCGATCCACCGCCACCCGGCGCCCTGCCCTGCACGCGCTCTCGGGCATAGGCCAAGGCCGCCTGCGCCGCGCGCTCCCCAACGCCGATGCCCTGGATGCCGACGAACAGCCGTTCATGGTTCATCATCGTGAACATGGCGGCGAGGCCGTGGTGCGGCTCTCCCACCATCCAGGCGACGGCACCCTCATAGGACACCACGCAGGTGGGCGAGGCGTGTAGCCCCATCTTGCGTTCGACCGACAGCACCGACCAGCCGTTGCGGGCGCCATCGGGCAGGCGCTTGGGCACGACGAACAGGCTGATGCCGCGGGTGCCCGGCGGCGCGTCGGGCAGGCGGGCCAGCACCAGATGCACGAGGTTCCCGGTCAGGTCATGGTCGGCGGAGGAGATGAACATCTTCTGCCCGGCCAGCCGATAGGTGCCGTCGCCCACCGGCACGGCCTGTGTGCGCAGCAAGCCGAGGTCAGTGCCGGCCTGCGGTTCGGTCAGGGCCATGGCGCCGGTCCAGTCGCCGGCCAGCATCGGCGGCAGGCAATGCTCCTTCACCGCCGCGTCGCCATGGGCGGCGAGCGCCCGGATGGCGCCCTGGGTCAGGCCGGGGGTGATGCTGAAGGCGAGGTTCGCCGCACACACCATCTCCGTCACCAGCGTGTCGAGCAGCGCCGGCATCCCCTGCCCGCCATAAGTCGGGTCGCCGGCCAGCCCGTTCCAGCCGCCCTCGCGCCAATGGCGCCACGCCTCGTTGAAGCCGGCCGGCATGCGCACGCCGTCCCCCTCGACCCGCGCGCCCTCTTCGTCGCCGGAACGGTCGAGCGGCAGCAGCACGTCCACCGCCAGCCGTCCGGCCTGGGCCAGCACCGCGTCGAACAGATCGGGCGTCGCGTCCTCCCAACCCGCTGCGGCAAGCGCCTCTGGAGCCTCCAGCACCTCGTTGACGAGGAAGCGGACGGATTGCAGCGGCGGTTCATACGCGCTCATGCGCCCGTCTCGCTACCCAGAGACTCGCTATAGGCGCGGCGGAGTTCGCGCTTCAGCAGCTTGCCGGCGGTGTTGCGCGGCAGGCTGTCGACGAAATGCACCTGCTTGGGCAGTTTGAAGGGCGCCAGATGGCCGCGGCAATGGGCGATCAGCCCCTCGGCATCGACGCTCTGGCCGCTGCGCAGCACGACGAAGGCGGTCACCGCCTCGATCCATTTCGGGTCGGGCAGAGCCACCACCGCGACCTCGGCGACGGCGGGATGGGTGTAGATCGCCTCCTCCACCTCGCGGCTGGCGACCACCACGCCGCCGGTGTTGATGACGTCCTTGATGCGGTCGACGATGTAGAGATAGCCGGCCTCGTCCAGATAACCGACATCGCCCGAATGGAACCAGCCGCCCTGGAAAGCCTCCTCCGTCTCACGCTCCTTGTCCCAGTAGCCGACCATCAGCTGGGGGGAGCGGTGGACGATCTCGCCACGGGTGCCCGGCGGTACATCGTTCATTTCCAGATCGACCACCCGCGTCTCGACATTCAGCACCGGGCGGCCGGCGGAGGCGGGGCGTTCCTCATGCTCCTCCGGCGCGAGGACGGTGGCGAGCGGGCCGATCTCGCTCTGGCCATAGCAGTTGAAGGCGCGGGCGTTGGGCAGGCGCTGGCGAAGCTCCTGCAGCACCGGAACCGGCATGATCGAGGCGCCGTAATAGAGCTTTTCCAACGACCCCAGATCATGCGCGTCGAAATCGGGATGGCGCAGCAGCCCGACCCACACCGTGGGCGGCGCAAAGAAGGAGGTGATGCGGTGCGCCGCAATCAGCTCCAGGCATTGCTTCAGCGCCGGGGTCTGGATCAACAGGGTGGTGGCGCCGACCATCAGCTGCGGCATCAGGAAGACGTGCATCTGCGCCGAATGGTAGAGCGGCAGCGCCGCCAATGCGCGGTCGCTTTCGGCAAAGCGGCAATTATGGATGGCGCTTTCATATTCCGCCAGCAGGCTGCCATGGGTCATCATCGCGCCCTTCGGCGCGGCGGTGGTGCCGGAGGTGTAGAGAAGCTGAACCACCGTGTCGGCGTCGACCACCACCTCGATGTCCGCCGATGCGCCCGCATCCTGCGCGATGGACAGAACGTCCAGCTCACCGCTGCCGGCGGCCAGCGTCCCGGTCCATTCCAGCCGCGCGGCCTGACCGGCATCGGCCAGAGGACCAGCGAGATCGGCGTCGTGCAGCACCATCCGCGCGCCGGACTGGGTCAGGATGTAGGACAGCTCCTCCCCCGTCAGGGCGTAATTGACCGGCACATGGATGAAGCCGCCGACCGCGCAGCCGAGCCACGCCACGACATAGGCATCGGAATTGCGCCCGAACGCCGCCACCCGGTCTCCCCGCTTCAGGCCCATGTCCGTGAACCGCCTTGCCACCCGCTTCGCGGCAAGGTGCAGGTCGGTGAAGCTCCACTCCCGCCCCTCATGGCGGAGCGCGATACGGCCGCCATGCCGCCGCGCCGCCCGTGCCAGAGCGCCGCCGATGCTGATGCCGCGCGCCGCGGCGATCGCGTTGTTCGCAACGTCCATAGGCATGCGTGTCCTCCCGGTTTTCAGGTTTTCGCGACCGGCGCCGCTCACCGATGCACGGGCGCGGCCGGATTTCTTTTTTACTGACTGGAACCTAAGTTACTTGAAAGTAGGAAGGGAAACAAGTTTGCTGAACGAACGGATGAACGCTGCCCCTGGACATAGGCACCGGCAAGTGGGAAAGCGATGGGCAGGGACGCAGGACAATGATCGAAGGGAGCCAACGCCGCATGTCGGAGTCGCCATGGAAGACCGCCGCCGACCGCCGCAGCGAGCGCGAGGAAAAGCGGATCGCCGTGCTGCGAACCGCGGCGCAGGCGTTCAACGAACTTGGCTATCACGCCACCTCGCTGGACGATATCGCCCGACGGCTGAACGTCACCAAGCCGACGATCTATTACTATGTGAAGAACAAGGAGGAGATCCTGTTCGAGTGCGTGCGGATCGGGCTGGAACTGCTCGACAGCGCATCGAGCGAAGTGATCGGCCATGGCGGCAGTGCCTATGACGAGCTGGTGGCGGTGATGACCACCTATGTCGGCATCGTCACCATGGATTTCGGCATGTGCGTGATCCGTGTCGGCGAGGAGCCGCTGACCGAGGAGAGCCGCCGCACCCTGCGCGGCCTGAAGCGCCGCATCGACCTGAAATTCCGCAGCCTGATCGAGCGCGGCATCGCCGAGGGCAGCATCGCCCCCTGCGATCCGAAGATCGCCGCCTTCACCCTGTCGGGCGCGCTCAGCTGGGTCGCCCGCTGGTACCGTCCCGACGGTGACCTGGACCCGGCGGAGATTTCCCGCCAGTCCATCGCCCTTCTGCTGAACGGCCTGCGCCCGCGCCCCGCATGATAGGCCGAAGGTGCGCGAGCTCATGGGCGGTCGCCCGTCTATGATCGGCCGCTGCACTCTTTCTTAGACATATGGGGGTATGATGAAAATGAGGGCGTCAGACGCCCTCGGCGGGCGATCCAGAAGACGTTTCGTAACGTAGAACGATCCTTGAGAGGCACCTGAACCGAGGATCGTCCAAAATCATGACCGTCGAGCTGACAGATTCGCAGACGAAGCGACTTTCCACCTTCTCCATCACCAATGACGATCTGGCCCGGCTTCGGGGCAACCGCGAATTTGCGGAGCGGCGGCTTCCCACGCTTCTCGAGCAATGGCACCGGCATTTCGACGCCTGGCCGGAAATCCAGGCGGCGCTGAAGCGTCCCGACGTGCACGCCGCCCGGCTGGACCACTGGACGCGGGCCGCGTCCGGCCGGATCGATGCCGAGTTCGCAGACTCCGCGAAGCGGCTCGCGACCCTGTTCTATCGGAACGGCGTTCCCGCCTATGCGGTGTCGATCTGCCATTACGTCGTCAGTTCCAACATCGCCCGCGAGCTTGGCCTCACCGGTGGCGACGATGGTCTGGCCGCCAACCTGTTCGGCGCCGCCGCCCGCCGCACCCGCGCCGCCCAGTTGGAAACGCTGAACAAGATCGCGTGGTTCGATATCGAGCTGCTTCTGGAGACCTATCGCGAGGCGGAGGAGGAGAGCAAGCGCGCCACGCTCGACCGGCTCGCCGGCACGTTCGAGGACAGCGTGAAAGGCATCGTGGAGGGCACGGTCGCCGCCTCCAACCAGATGCAGGCCCATGCCCAGCGCATGTCGGAGATCGCCACCAGCACCAGCCGCCGTTCCTCCGACGTGGCGTCGGAAACCGAAGTCACCTCGTCCAGCATGCAGACGGTGGCCGCGGCGACCGAACAGCTCTCGATCTCCATCTCCGACATCAGCCGCCACGTCACCGAATCGTCCCGCATCTCCTCGTCCGCCGTCGATGAGGCGGAGCGGACGAAGAGCACCGTCAGCGGGTTGGTCGAGGAGGCCAAGCGCATCGGCGACGTGGTCAAGCTGATCAGCAACATCGCCAGCCAGACAAATCTCCTGGCCCTGAACGCCACCATCGAGGCGGCGCGGGCCGGCGAGGCGGGCAAGGGCTTCGCCGTCGTCGCCAACGAGGTGAAGCACCTCGCCAACCAGACCGCCAAGGCGACGGAGGACATCTCCAGCCAGATCGCCGGCATGCAGAGCGCCGCCGGCAATGCCGCCGAGGCCATTCACGCGGTCGGCCGCACCATCACCCACATCAACGAGATCGTCACCACCGTCGCCGCCACGGTGGAACAGCAGACCGCCGCGACCCAGGAAATCACCCGGAACGTGCAGGAGGTCGCGGTCGGCACCCGCCGGGTCACCGACTCCATCGGTCAGGTGACGCAATCCTCGTCGGAGACCGGCGGAATCGCGCAGGAGGTGCTGGCCGCCGCCGGTCTGCTGCACCGGCAGGCGGACGACCTGAACCGCGGCGTCGGCGATTTCCTGACCCGCATCCGCACCGCCCGCTGATCCGCCGCGCATGGCTGCCGCGCCCGTTCGCCTGCTGGACGGGGAAGGCCGGCGGCAGGCAGCATGCCGGTGAGGCAAATCATTCGCACAGGTAAGAGTTCGTGGTCGGGACAAGGGACGGGTCGGAAGGGGGCTGGCCGAAGCTCCGCGCGCGGACGGTGGCGCAATGGGCGGGCCTGCTCGCTCTGTCGGCGGCGGTGACGTTGGGATTGGAAGCGGTCGGGCTGCCGGCGGCCTGGCTGATCGGGCCGATGATCGGGGCCATCGCGCTCGGTGTCGGCGGAGCCTCCATCCGGGTGCCGCCTTCGGGCTTCACCATGGCGCAGGCGATCATCGGCTGCCTCGTTGCCCATGCCGTCACCTCGTCGATCCTGCTGTCCATCGCGCGGAACTGGCCGCTGATGCTGGGAACCGTCGGGCTGACGGTGCTGGTCAGCGGCATCGTCGGCTGGCTGTTCGTCCGCTACGGCAGCCTGCCCGGAACCACCGCGGCCTGGGGCGTGTCGCCGGGTGCAGCCGCCGCCATGGTCGCCATGGCCGGGGAATACGGGGCGGATGCGCGGCTGGTGGCGGTGATGCAGTATCTGCGCGTGGTGCTGGTGGTGCTCAGCGCCTCGCTGGTCACACACGCGCTGACCGCCGCCCCGGACGGCGGCGCCCTGCCGGTGGCGCCGGTGGAGGCGTTGGACCTGCGCGGGCTGGCGGCGACGCTGCTGGTCGCGGGTGTGGGCGGCTGGATCGGGCAGCGCTTCCGCATCCCCTCGGGCGCGCTTCTGGTGCCGATGGTGCTGGGCGCGCTGGTCCAGGCCGGCGCCGGTGTGACCCTGCAGCTGCCGCACCTGCTGCTGACCGTCACCTACACTGTCATCGGCTGGAGCATCGGCCTGCGCTTCACCCGCGAGGTGCTGCGCCACGCGATGCGCGCCGTGCCGCAGATGCTGCTGTCGACCGGGCTGATGATCGCGCTGTGCAGCCTGTCGGCCTGGGTGCTGGTCACGCTGCTGCCGACCGATCCGCTGACCGCCTTCCTCGCAACCAGCCCGGGCGGGCTCGATTCCGTGGTGGTGATCGCGCTGGGAACCGGGGTGGATTTGCCGCTGGTGCTGGCGCTGCAGACCTTGCGGCTGTTCGTGGTGGTGCTGTCCGGCCCGCCGCTGGCCCGGCTGATCGCGCGCTACGCCTGAATCCTGTAGGGTCCGCCGTCTTCGAGCGTGCCCAGCTCGGCTTCGATGGCGGCGGCCAGATCCTCGATGCGATAGGGCTTTGCCAGCACGCGGAAGCCGTCCATGCCGCCGACCCCCTCGGCATAGCCGGTGGTCAGCACGACCGGCAGGCCGGCGCGCAGCTTTTGCGCCTCCCGCGCCAGTTCAACGCCATTGACGTGACCCGGCATCACCACGTCGGTGCAAAGCAGATCCACGGCTTCCCCGTTGCGCAGGCGTTCCAGCGCCTCCCGCCCGGTCGCGGCATGGGCGACGGCATAGCCCATGTCGGTCAGCGCCGCACTGACCACCGACGCCACCACCAGATCGTCCTCCACCAGCAGGATGCGGACACCGTGTCCGGGTGAGGCCGTGCGCTCGGCAACGATGCTGGGTTCGATGGCGACCTGCTGTGCGCGCGGAAGCAGCAGGGTGACGACCGTCCCCTCTCCTGGTCGGCTTTCCACCGATGCCGTGCCGCCCGACTGGCGGGCGAAGCCATAGACCTGCGACAGGCCGAGCCCGGTTCCCTTGCCCACCTCCTTGGTGGTGAAGAAGGGCTCGAAGACCCGGGCGGCGATGTCGGGCGGCATGCCGGTCCCGGTGTCGGACACGCGGATGCGGACATAGTCGCCGGACAGCCCGTCCGGCGTGCGCTCTTTCAACGTCACGTTCGCCGCGGAAACGATCAGGCGGCCACCGCCCGGCATGGCGTCGCGCGCATTGACCGCGAGGTTGAGCACGGCGAGTTCGAACTGGACCGGATCGGCTTCGGCGCCCCACAGGCCGGGCGCCAGCTCCATCGACACATGGATATCGGCGCGCAAGGCGCGTTCCAGCAGTCCGTTCATGCCCAGCAGCCGGTTGCGTAGGTCGAACGGCTCGGGGCGCAGGCTCTGCTTGCGGGCGAAGGCCATCAACTGCTGGACCAGACGCGCGCCGCGGTCCACCGCCTGCCGCCCGGCGTCGAGCAACTGCGGAATGCCGGGCTGCCCGCCGGCGCGTCGGCCGATCATCTGCAGACAGCCGGACACCGCCTGCAACAGGTTGTTGAAATCATGGGCAATGCCGCCGGTCAGCTGGCCGATGGCCTCCATCTTCTGGCTCTGGCGCAGCAGGTCGCGGGCATGCTCCAACTCGGCATCGCGTTCCCGTTCCGCGGTGACGTCGCGCGCGACGCAGTAGAGATACCCCTCCACCGGGACCGCGGTCCAGGACAGCCAGCGATGGCCGCCGTCCTTGCAGCGGAAGCGGTTCTCGAACCGCAGCGTGGTCTCGCCCTGCGCCAGCCGCATCAATTCCGCCGCCGTGCGGTTCTGGTCGTCGGGATGCTCCATCCACTGGGTGCGGCGGCCGACGATCTCCTCCTCCTCCCAGCCGAGCGTGCGGGTCCAGGCCGGATTGACGCTGAGAATCGCGCCGGTCCGGTCGGCCACGCACAGCAGGTCCTGCGATACCGTCCAGATGCGGTCGCGCTCGCGGGTGCGCTGGGAAACCCGCTCTTCCAGATCGCCGTTCAGGCGGCGAAGCGCAATCTCGGCCCGCTTCAGGTCGGTGATGTCGTGCAGGGTTCCGACCAGTCGGGCCGGGCGGCCATTGGCATCGGATTCGAAGCTGGCCCGCCGGGCGATCCAGCGCTCCTCCCCGTTGTCGGCGCGGCGGATCCGGTATTCGGCGAACAGTTGTGGCGCCTCATCGACGCTGCGCAGAGTATCGGCCACCATCCAGCGGTCGTCCGCATGAACCAGATCGCGGAACTGCGAGGACGGCGCCGACCTCATGGGCGGCAGCCCCCACAGGGCGAAGAACATGTCCGATCCTTCGATCCGTTCCGTGGCGAGATCCAGTTCGAAGCCCCCGACCTGCCCGGCCTCCTGGGTGCGGCGAAGGCGGGCCTCGCTCCGTTCGGTCGCCTGCATTGCCTTCACGCGATCCGTCGTCTCGATGACGGTGCACAGCACGCCGGCCACCCGTCCGGATTCGTCCGGCACCGGGCTGTAGAACAGGTCGCACCACACCTCCTCCGCCGGGCCGTTGCGTTCCAGCATGAAGAGATGCCCGGTGTGGGTCTGCACCTCTCCGCGGAAACCCTTTTCCAGAATCCGGCGGTTCCAGTCCCAGATCTCCGGCCAAATGCCCGGCACGGTGCCGCCCAGCGCCTGCGGATGCTTGCCACCGGCGATCAGGGCGTATCCATCATTGTAGATCATCCGGTGTTCCGGCCCCCACATCAGCACCATCGGGATCGGAGAATGGACGATCAGATCGACGATCGTTCTCAGGCTGCCGGCCCAACTCTCGATAGGTCCGAGGCATGTGTTCGACCAATCGAAATCGGCAACGAGGGAGCCGACGACGCTGTCCCGCAACGACAAGTGTTGTCCGGTGCCGATGTCGCTGGGGGGCAAAGCTCTTCTCCGTCAGGGCGTCCCGATGCGACGTCTTCGTTTAGATACGTTTTTCGGCTATTCCGTTCAATTGGCCGCTTGGCTAGGCCGATAGCCTGCCGGCTATCTGCTGGGACGTTGCGCCCGTGTGACCGGTGGACGTATCCTTGACGCCCCCTTCACGCCCGATCTCGGAGTGCCGCGGCAATGACCGACCGTCCCCACCGTCCCGAAACCATCGCTGCCGGCGCCCTGGGCTTTGAGGACGCGGCGAGCGGCGCGGTCATTCCGCCGATCCACCCGTCCACCACCTATGTCCGCGATCCCGACAACGGCTATGGCCGCGGCCGGGTCTATGCCCGCGCCGACAACCCCACCTTCGACATTCCGGCGCGGACGATCACCGAACTGGAAAAGGGCGCGGACACGCTGCTGTTCGCCTCCGGCATGGCGGCGGCGACCGCCGTGTTCCAGGCGTTGGATCCGGGCGACCATGTGCTGGTGCCCGACGTGATGTACTGGGCCTTTCGCAATTGGGTGCATGGACCCGCCACCCGCTGGGGGCTGAAGGTCGAAGGGGTGGACACCAGCGACACCGATGCGGTGCGTGCCGCACTCCGTCCCGGCCAGACGCGGCTGGTCTGGGTCGAGACCCCGGCCAACCCGCTGTGGACCGTCACCGACATCGCCGCCGTCGCCGAACTGGCGCACGAGGCCGGGGCGTGGCTGGCGGTGGACAGCACGGTCGCCACGCCGGTGCTGACCCGGCCGATCGAGTTGGGCGCCGACATCGTCATGCATTCGGCGACCAAATACCTGAACGGCCATTCGGACATCGTCGCCGGCACCCTGACCGCCGCCCGCAAGGACGAGTTCTGGGCCCGCATCAAGGCGGTGCAGACCCAGCAGGGCGGCATCCTCGGCAGCTTCGAGGCATGGCTTCTGCAACGCGGCCTGCGCACCCTGTTCGCCCGCGTCCGCTGGCAGAGCGCTGCGGCGATGTCGCTGGCGGAGCGGCTGACGGCCCATCCGCGGGTGGCGGAGGTGCTCTATCCCGGCCTGCCCGGCTTCCACGGCCACGGCATCGCCTCCCGCCAGATGACCGGCGGCTATGGCGGCATGCTGTCCATCCGGGTGAAGGGCGGCACCCAGGCCGCCATCGACACCGCCGCCCACGTCGGCATCTGGCGTCGCGCCACCTCGCTCGGCGGGGTGGAGAGCCTGATCGAGCATCGCGCCAGCATTGAAGGCCCGACCTCCCCCGTGCCGGGCGACCTTCTGCGCCTGTCGGTCGGCCTGGAGTCGCCCGAAGACCTTTACGACGACCTGGATCAGGCGCTCGGCCAATCACTCGGCCAGGGCTGAGCGGCGGGGACAGATCGACGCGGCACCGGCGGCATGCGCTTTTACGAGTACCCCCAACGCGGATAGGGCTTGACAGTGAGAATGATTCGCGACGTTATTCGCTGAGAATAAGTCGCACTTGCTGTCAAACACCGACCCCGACGTTCGAGGAGACCTCCATGTCGAAGCGCGCTGCCGGCTTCGCCGCCGTAGCCGTCGTTGCCCTGCTGCCGTTTGCCGCCCAGGCGGCCGGACCGGCCTACAAGGACGTGGCGAAGAATTACGCCGACATCGCCCATGCCGCCTATCAGGACGCCACCAACGGCGCCAAGGCGCTGAAGAAGGCGGTGGACGCCCTGGTCGCCAACCCGACCGAGGACAATCTGGCGAAGGCCCGCACGGCCTGGAAGGCCGCCCGCGTTCCGTACATGCAGACGGAAGCCTTCCGCTTCGGCAACCCGGTCGTCGACGAGTGGGAGGGCAAGGTGAATGCCTGGCCGCTGGACGAGGGCCTGATCGACTATGTCGACGAGGGCTATGCCGGCGGCGAGAGCAACCCCTACGCCAAGGCGAACGTCATCGCCAACCCGAAGATCATGGCCGGCGGCAAGACCATCGACGCCACCAGGATCACCAAGGAGCTGCTGGCCGACAAGCTGCACGAGGCCGGCAAGGTCGAGGCGAACGTCGCCACCGGCTATCATGCCATCGAATTCCTGCTGTGGGGCCAGGATCTGCACGGCACCGGTCCGGGCGCGGGCGAGCGCAAGGCGACCGACTATGCCAAGGGCAAGGACTGCACCAACGGCCACTGTGACCGCCGTGCGCAGTATCTGAAGGTCGCCACCCAGATGCTGGTCGACGATCTGTCCGAGATGACGGCCGATTGGGCCGCCAAGGGCAAGGCCCGCGTCTCCATCGCCAAGGCGCCGGAGAGCGAGGGCGTCGCGCGCATGCTGACCGGCCTCGGCTCGCTGAGCTACGGCGAACTGGCCGGCGAGCGCATGAAGCTCGGCCTGATGCTGCACGATCCGGAGGAGGAGCATGACTGCTTCTCCGACAACACCCACAACTCGCACTATTACGACGAAGTCGGAATGGTGAACGTCTACAACGGCAGCTACAAGCGCACCGACGGCAAGACCGTGTCGGGCGCCTCGCTGTCGCAGCTGGTCGCCGCCAAGTCCGCCGACGCCGACGCCGCGGTGAAGACCGCCCTGGGCAACACCATGAAGGCGATGCAGGCGATCAAGGACACCGCCGACAGCGGCAAGATGGCCTACGACCAGATGATCGCCGCCGACAACGACGAAGGCAACAAGCTGGTGTCCGCCGGCATCGACGGCCTCGTCGCCCAGAAGAAGGCTCTGGAAGGCGCCGTCGCCGCGCTCGGCGTCTCGGTCGACGTCAAGGGGTCCGACAGCCTCGACGAACCGTCGAAGGTCGGCAAGTAAGCACGCCTACCCCGGCTCCGGTCCCGCGCCGTCCCGCGCATGACCGAACCACCCGCGCTTCCCTTCCGGGCCGATCCGGCGAGGGACGGAGGCGGGACCGGAGCCGGAACTTTTCCCGCCTGAAGTTTTTGGACCGCCGTCATGCAGCATCGTCCCGCCGTTCCGCTGTCCCGCCGCGCCCTCCTGCGTGCCGGAGGTGCCGCCGTCGCGGCGACGGCACTTGGCGGGACTGGATTGAAGGCTCCCGATGCCGGCGCGCTGAAGCCCGGCCTTGCCGGCCCGGCGCCCGTCACCTCGACCGGTGATCTGGTCGAAGTCGAACTGGTCGCCAAACAGCGGATGCAGCGCATCCTGCCCGAACCGGCGGAACCGTCGCCGCTTATCACCTATGCCGATCACTTCCCCGGCCCGATCGTCCGCATGCGCAAGGGCCAGCGGCTGCGTGCCACGTTGGTGAACGAGCTGGACGAGCACACCTCCATCCACTGGCACGGCATCCGCCTGCCGAACCTGGAAGACGGCGTGCCCTACCTGACCCAGCCGCCGACCAAGCCGGGCGAGCGCCATGTCTACGAGTTCACGCCGCCGGATGCCGGGTCCTTCTTCTTCCATCCCCATTGCAACACGGTGGAGCTGCTGGGCCGCGGCCTTGCCGGCGTCCTGATCGTCGAGGAGCCGGACGCGCCGAAATTCGACGCGGACCTCGTCTGTCTGGTCAAGGACTGGCAACTGGACAAGACCGGCAAGTTCGGCACCTTCATAACCGACCGCGGCGCCTCGCGCGCCGGCACCTTCGGCAGCGTGTCCACCGTCAATGGCGCCATCGATCCGGTGATCGAAGTGCCCGCCAACGGCGACATTCGTGCCCGCCTCTACAACATCGACAGCACGCGCGTGGTCGATCTGCGGGTGGAGGGGGCGGAGGCCTGGATCATCGCCGTCGACGGCAACCCGCTGCCGCCCCGCCCATTGGACGGCTGGCCGATGGGTCCGGCGATGCGTATCGATGTGCTGTTCCGCGCTCCGGCCAAGGCGGGCCAGACCCTGCGGCTGACCAACGTCTATTCGGCCGAGCCCCGGCCGCTCGCCACCTTCCGCGCCGTCGGTCCCGCCCGGCCGAACAAGCGCTTCAAGCCGCGCGCCCTACCCGCCTCCGCCATTCCCGAACCGGACCTCAAGGACGCGCCGATCATCCCGATGGCCTTCTCCGCCACCGCGGTGGCGCAGAGCTTCGACCCGGCGGTATTGCCCGGCCTGCCCTATGCCGACGCGCTGTGCCTGTCGGCGAAGACCTTCTGGGCGATCAACCAACAGAGCTGGCCGGAGGGCGGGCACGAACATCTGCCGCCGCCGCTGGTCACGCTGGAAAAGGGCCGCAGCTACATCTTCGAGCTGGCCAACCTGACGCCGCACCTGCACCCGATCCACATCCACGGCTACACCTTCAAGGTGCTGTCCTCCGACGGCCGCAAGGTGGTGCCCCACCATGCCGACACGGTGCTGCTGGAACCGAAGGAACGGCTGCGCGTGGCGATCAAGGCCGACAATCCCGGCGACTGGATGTTCCACTGCCACATCATCGAACACCAGGACACCGGCATGATGGGATACATCCGCGTTGTTTGAATCACGACTTACGCACTTGAAATCCCCTCTCCCCCCCGGGGAGAGGGTCAGGGTGAGGGGGCAGCATGGGCGCCAGCCCATGCCAGGGGATTGCCAAGGGGCAGAATGCCCCTTGGCGGCGCGCGACAGCGCGCCGGCCCCCTCACCCTCCCCACGCCTGCGGCGCGGGTCCCCCCCCTCTCCCCGGGGGGGAGAGGGTATGTCGCTCCGCGTCGCGGTTGCCGCCGCCCTGCTCCTCCTCCTCGCCCCCACCGCCCAGGCCGCCGACAGCCTCGACAACCGCATCGGCGAGGCGCTTTTCCGCCGCATGTGGGTGGCGGCGCCCACCGCGACCCAGGCGGCGGACGGTCTCGGGCCGCTCTACAACGCCCGCTCCTGCGCCACCTGCCACCCGCGCGCCGGCGGCGGCCGGCCGCCCGATCCGGCGGTGGAGGGCGACCAGGGCGTCGGCTATGCGATCAAGCTGAACGCCGACCCGGTCTATGGCCGGCAGATCCAGTCCAACGCCACTCTCGGACAGGTGATCGAAGGCCGCCCCCGCGTCAGTTATCGCGAGGAGGAGGTGCGCTTCCCCGACGGCGAGACCGTCCGCCTGCGCCACCCGACGCCGGTCATCGAGGATCTCGGCTATGGGCCGCTGGCCGAGGCGACGGCGATGTCCGCCCGCGTGCCGCCGCGCGTCCAGGGCATGGGCCTGCTCGACCGCATCCCAGCTGAAGCCATCGAGGTCGAGGCCGCGCGGCAGGCGGCGTCCGGCGGCCCCGTCGCCGGGCGGGTGAACCATGTGACGGTGGACGGCAAGCGTCAGGTCGGCCGCTTCGGCTGGAAGGCGATGCACCCCACGCTGGACCATCAGGATGCGGAGGCCTTCAGCCTCGACATCGGCATGTCGACGCCTGCCTATCGCGAGCCCTGGGGCGACTGCACCCCGGCGCAGACCGCCTGCCGCGAGGCCCTGCATGGCGATTCCAAACAGTTCGAAGGGCTGGAGATCCCCAGCACGATCATCGGCCTGATCGACGGCTACCTGCGCGACCTGCCGCCCGACGGCAGCCTGGAAGCGCCGAAGGACAAGGCGGGGACCACGCTGTTCGCCGACACCGGCTGTGCCGCCTGCCACCGTCCCTCTTGGCGTACTGTGGAGGACCCGGCTCACCCTGTCCTTTCCAACCGCAAGATCTTCCCGCACAGCGACATGCTTCTCCACGATCTCGGCCCCGCCTTGGGGGACGAGTTGCCGATGGGCGAGGCCAAGGGTTCGGACTGGCGCACCACGCCGCTGTGGGGCCTGAACCGGCTGGCGGCCAAGGACGGGCAACTGTCGCTCCTTCATGACGGGCGCGCCCGCAGCGTCACCGAAGCGATCCTGTGGCATGGAGGCGAGGCGGAAGGGGCGAAGGACCGCTTCATGGCCTTGCCGGTTGGGGAGCGGAAACGGCTGGTGCGATATGTGCTGGGTTTGTAAAGGAAGGGCGGGGGCTTCGATCCACGCCAACGGCAGAAGGGATTTGAACGTATGCGACGCCGCATAGTGCTTGGACTGATGTCCGCCGCCGCCGCCGTGGCGGCTCTGCTGCCGCGGACGCCGGCCTTCGCCGCCCGCCAGTCCGACAAGGACGCCGCCTTCCTGGGCGGCATGGTCCGCACCCATGCCCTGCCGCGCTTCGACGCGCTGGTCGCCGCCGCCAATACCTATGTCGACACGCTCGACCGCTTCGCCGCCGGCCCCACCGCCGCCGGACTGGAGGAGGCGCGCGCGGCCCACACCAAGGTCACCGATGCCTGGGCATCCGTGCAGCATCTGCGCCCGGGCCCCCTCACCATGAATCTGCGCGCCGACCGCATGTCCTTCTGGCCGGAGCGGCCGGGCGTGGTCCAGCGCCAGATCGGCCAGATCCTGCGCGACCATGATCCCAAGCTGCTGCAGCCGGGTGCGCTCGCCCGCCAGAGCGCGGCGGTGCAGGGGCTGACCGTGCTGGAACGGCTGCTGTTCGACGAGGGCGTCACCGCGGACAATTTCACCGGCAGCGACGCCAAGCTGTATCGCGGGCAGCTGGCCGTCGCCGCCGCCCGCAACATCGCCGCCATCGCAACCGAAGCGCGCGACGGCTGGAAGGAGCTGGAGGCGCCGCTCGCCGCCGGGCAGCCGACCGTCCTCGGCCCGACCGCTGCGGAAGCGGTCAACACGCTCTATTCCGCCGCCATCACCGCCATGCAGGTGGTGATCGACCAGAAGCTGATGGCCCCGCTCGGTGGCGGCATCGAGGACGCCAAGCCGATGGTGGTGGAGGCGTTGCGCAGCGGCCGGTCGCTCCGCAACATCGCGCTGAACCTGGAAGGGCTGCGCGCCCTGCTGATGGGCGAGCATGGCGGGCCGGGCTTCGTCTCGCTGCTGCCCGCCAACGACGACGGCGCCACCGCCAAGCAGGCCATCGACGAGAGCTTCGCCGCCGCGATCAGCGCGGTGGAGGCGATCCCCGGTCCGCTGGACAAGGCGGTGACCGACCCCACCTCCCGCAAGAAGACGGAGAGCGCGCTGCGGCTGGTCAAGGCGGCGCGGGTGGAGATGCTGGGCACGCTGGCCCCGCTGCTGGACATCACGCTGGGCTTCAACGAACTGGACGGAGACTGACCATGGCGATGGACCGCAGGAACATCCTGGGCGTGCTCGCCGGGCCAGTCTTCGGTGGACGCGCAATGGGTGGGCGCATCGTCGGCGGACTGCTGGCCGTGCTGACCGGCAAGGCCCATGCGGCGGACGCCGGCACGCTCTATCTCAACGCCTATGCCACCGCCGGGGCGGAGCCGAGCTTCGGCGTCGCGGCGCTGGATCGCGGCGGCAAGGTGCTGTTCACCACCACCACGCCGGGCCGCGCCCACGCCATCATGCCGCGTCCCGGCGTGGCCGAGGCGGTCGTCTTCGCCCGCCGGCCCGGCCGCTGGTTCCAGACCCTGTCGCTGGCCGACGGCACCCCCGGTCCGGTGGTGCGGGCGCCCGACGACCGCCGCTTCACCGGCCATGGCGATTATTCGGCCGACGGCCGCATCCTCTATGTCGCCGAGGACGACGTCCCGCGCGAGGAGGGCGCCATCGGCGTCTATGACGCCACCGACGGCTATCGCCGGATCGGCGTCATTCCGACCCATGGGCTGGGTCCGCACGAGCTGATCCTGATGCGCGACGGCTCGACCCTGGCCGTCGCCAACGGCGGCGTCATCACCCACCCCGACACCGGCCGGGCCAAGCTGAACCTCGACAGCATGGACAGCTCGCTGACCTATGTGGAGGCGGCGACCGGCAAGCTGCTCGACAAGGTCCGCCTGCCGGAGGAGCACGCCAATCTCGGCATCCGTCACATCGCCCTGCTGGACGACGGCGGGGTCGCCTTCGGTGTTCAGGACGAACGCCCCATCGGCATGCTGCAGCCCCTGACCGGCGCCCACCGTCCCGGCAGCGGCGCGGTCCGCCTGTTCGACGCACCGGAGGATGTGCTGTCACGCATGCAGGGCTACATCGGCAGCGTCGCGTCGGATGGCAAGACGGTGGCCGCCAGCTCGCCGTTGGGCGGGCTCATCGGGCTGTGGAACGCGGCGGACGGGGCGTGGCTCGGCTCCACCGCGCTGGCCGACGGCTGCGGTTTGGCTCCGAACGGCGAGGGCTATCTGGCGACCAGCGGGCTTGGCGTGATCGAGCCGGTGTCGGTCAGCGCCGAAGCGGGACTGGAGCGCAAGGCGCCGGCCTTCCGCTGGGACAACCACCTGACGCGGCGGGTGGCTTGAGGGGCTGAGTTAGACCCCCACCCCAACCCTCCCCCGCTGGGCGGGGGAGGGGGCAAGTGCTTGTTCGGAATAGCAGCGGCAGTCCCTCCCCCGCCCAGCGGGGGAGGATAGGTGGGGGTCTAACTCCACCCAATCAGCCCCTACCCCACCAGCGCCGCCCAATGATGGCGCAAGTGATCCTCGATGAACGTGCTGATGAAGAAATAGCTGTGGTCGTAGCCCGGCTGCATGCGCAGCGTCACCGGGTGTCCGACCTCCTGCGCCGCGGCGACCAGCGCCTCCGGCTTCAGTTGTACTTCCAGGAAGCTGTCGCGGTCGCCCTGGTCGATCAGGATCGGCAGCCGCTCCGTCGCGGTCCTGATCAGCGCGCAGGCGTCCCATTCCATCCAGCGGTCGCGGTCCGGCCCCAGATAGCGCTCAAAGGCCTTTTCGCCCCAGGGCACCGCCGCCGGGTTGACGATGGGGGCGAAGGCCGACACCGCCTTGTAGAAGCCGGGATGCTTCAGCGCGCAGACCAACGCGCCATGTCCGCCCATCGAATGGCCGGCGATGGACCGGCGGTCGGTGACCGGGAAATTTTCCTCGATCAGTGCCGGCAACTCCCGCGTCACGTAGTCGTGCATGCGGTAGTTGCGCGCCCAGGGTTCCTCGGTCGCATCGACATAGAATCCGGCGCCCTGGCCGAAGTCCCAGGCGCCGTCGGGATCGCCGGGCACCCCCTCCCCGCGCGGGCTGGTGTCGGGGGCGACGATGGCGAGGCCAAGCTCCGCCGCGACGCGGAAGGCGCCGGCCTTCTGGGTGAAGTTCTCGTCGGTGCAGGTCAGGCCCGACAGCCAGTAGAAGACCGGAACCGTCGCGCCGTCCTCCACCTGCGGCGGCAGGAAGATCGCGAAGGTCATCTCGCAATTCACCGCCGCGGACTGATGCCGCACCCGTTTCAGCCGGCCGCCGAAGACACGGGTTTCCGACAGGGTGGTCAGGGGGTCGGTCATGGAAACGCCTTTTGAAAATCGATGGCGGCAAGGCTCCCTCCCCCAATATGGAGAAGGGAGCCCTCGTCACCTCACTGGTTGTACAGGATGACCGAGCGGATGCTCTTGCCCTCATGCATCAGGTCGAAGGCGTGGTTGATGTCCTCCAGACCCATGGTGTGGGTGATGAAGGTGTCCAGCTCGAACTCGCCGCGCAGGTAGCGCTCCACATATTCCGGCAGTTCCGACCGGCCCTTGACGCCGCCGAAGGCGGAACCGCGCCAGACGCGGCCGGTGACCAGTTGGAACGGACGGGTGGAGATCTCCTCGCCGGCGCCGGCGACGCCGATGATGACCGACTCGCCCCAGCCCTTGTGGCAGCATTCCAGCGCGGCGCGCATCACCTTGACGTTGCCGATGCACTCGAAGCTGTAATCGACGCCGCCGTCGGTCAGTTCGACCAGCACTTCCTGGATCGGGCGGTCGTAGTCCATCGGGTTGATGACGTCGGTGGCGCCCAGCTGCTTGGCGATCTCGAATTTCGACGGGTTGATGTCGACGCCGATGATGCGGCTGGCCTTCGCCATGGTGGCGCCGATGATGGCCGACAGGCCGATGCCGCCGAGGCCGAAGACGGCGACGGTCGAGCCCGGCTCCACCTTCGCGGTGTTCATCACCGCGCCCATGCCGGTGGTGACGCCGCAGCCCAGCAGGCAGACCTTCTCCAGCGGGGCGGCCTTGTTGATCTTGGCGAGCGCGATCTCCGGCAGCACCGTGTATTCGGAGAAGGTCGAGGTGCCCATGTAATGGGCGATCTGCTTGCCCTTGATGGAGAAGCGGCTGGTGCCGTCCGGCATCAGGCCCTTGCCCTGGGTGGCGCGGATCGCCTGGCACAGGTTGGTCTTGCCGGACAGGCAGAATTTGCACTTGCCGCATTCCGGCGTGTAGAGCGGGATGACGTGGTCACCGACCGCCACGGACGTGACGCCGGGGCCGACCTCCACCACCACGCCGCCGCCCTCATGGCCGAGGATGCAGGGGAACACGCCTTCGGAATCCTTGCCGGACAGCGTGTAGGCGTCGGTGTGGCAAACGCCGGTGGCGACGATGCGGACCATCACCTCGCCGGCCTTGGGCGCCGCGACCTCGACTTCTTCGATCTCCAGCGGACGGTTGGCTTCCCAGGCGACGGCGGCGCGCGACAGAACCATGTGGGTTTCCTTCCCCAATGCGGATGGCTTTTTGATTCCCACAGTGTAAACGCCTCGGGTCATTGCCAAAATGGCGATTTCGGGAATAGATTTTTGCGGTACGGGGATAATGCTGCGGGTTCAGGGTGTAATTCGATGAGCGGCTGGGACGGCATTGACGAATTCGTGGCGGTGGCGGAGAGCGGCAGCTTCTCCCGCGCGGCGGAGCGGCTGCGCGTCTCCTCCTCCCATGTCAGCCGCAGCGTGGCGCGGCTGGAGGACCGGCTGCAGGCCCGCCTGTTCTACCGCACCACCCGCAAGGTCAGCCTGACCGAGAGCGGCCGGGCCTTCCTCGCCCGCTGCCAGCGGCTGGCGGAACAGCGCGACGACGCCTTTCTCGCGGTCGGCGCTCTGCAGGGCGGCAGCGCCAGCGAGGTGAAGGGGCTGCTGCGCATGACCAGCGCCACCGCCTATGGCGAGCAGTTCATCATGCCGCTGATCAATGACCTGATGGAGCGCCACCCGCAACTGAGCATCGAGGTGGAGTTGACCAACCGCCAGCTCGATCTGGTGCAGGAGGGGTACGATCTGGCGATCCGGCTCGGACGCCTCAGCGAATCGAGTCTGGTGGCGACGCGCATCGCCCCGCGCGTCATGCATCTGTGCGCCGCCCCGACCTATCTGGAGCGTCACGGCACGCCCGACAGCCTCGCGAGCCTCAGCAGCCACCAATGCCTGATCGGCACCACCGACCATTGGTTGTTCGACGACAACGGCCAGGACTGGCTGTTCCGCCCGCGCGGGCGCTGGCGCTGCAACAGCGGCTTCTCGGTGCTCGACGCGGCACTGCGCGGCTTCGGGCTGTGCCAGCTGCCGGACTATTACGTGCGCGGGCCGGTGGCGGAGGGGCGTCTGGTCTCCCTGCTGGACCGTCACCAGCCGCCCAACACGGCGGTGTGGGCGGTCTATCCGCAGAAACGGCACGTGCCGGCGAAGGTGCATGCGGCCATCCGGCACCTGAAGGATGGGCTGGCGCGGCGGCCGGAGTATCGGTGAGCGGCTTGCGGCCGGCCGGTCAGCTTCGTGCCGAGCCGGACAGGTCGAGCACTTGGTCTGCGAGCGCGAGCGTGGACGGGCGGTGGCTCGCCACCAGCACGGCGATGCCGCGGGCGCGCAGGTCGGCGAACAGGGCGGCTTGCATATCTTCGTCCAGCGCGGCGGTCGCCTCGTCTAGAACCAGGAGATCCGGATCGCGGGCCAGCGCGCGGGCGATCAGCAGCCGCTGCATCAATCCGGCCGGGAAGGAGTCCTCGCCCACCAGCGTCTGGATGCCCATCGGCAGAGCCGCGATGTCGGTGTCGAGCCGGACCAGCCGCGCCGCCTCCCACGCGCGCTCGACCGGCAGCGGCGCCATGCCCAGGATGACCGACCTGATGGTCGCCACCCCGATCTGCTCGTCCTGCAGAACGGCACCGACGCGGCCACGGACGGCGGCGGCATCCAGGCTGCGAAGGTCGCGTCCATTGATCCGCACCATCCCCGAATCCGGCCGAAGCAGGCCGAGCGCCAGCGCGATCAGCGTGGATTTTCCGCTGCCGGACGGGCCGGCAACCGCCACCACCTGCCCCCGCGCAAGGCTGAGCGACACGCCGCGCAGGCAGGGCGCCGGCGCTCGCGGATGGGTGAAGGTGACGTCGCAGAGGTCCAGGCGCTCCACCGGTCCGGGATCGGGCGCGCCGGGCGGACTGTCGGGCGCCGCCTCCAGCAGCGGGCGCAGGGGGGCGATCAGTTCGCCATCGGGAAGCCGGCCGAACGCTCCCGCCAACCCAAGCACGGTCCGCACCGCCGGCAACGCCGCCAAGGCTGCGGCGGCTGCGACGGACAGGCCGCTGCCCTCCCGCATCGCCAGTCCGCCGACCAGAAGCGGCACTCCCAGCATCAGCGCCTGTGCGACCGCGTCGGCGTCGGCCCTGCGTGCCGCCGCGAGCCCGACCTGGGCGGACAGATTGCGCAAGGCCGACATCGCCCGATCCGCCGCCCAGCGATCGGCCCCCAGAAGGCGAAGCTGCGGCAGGCTGGCGGCCGGGAGTTCTATCCTGTGCCAGGAGTCCGCCGCAGCATCCCGCCCCGCCCGCCGTATCCTTACGGACCGGCGCAACAGCCACGCGTGCAGCAGCCCGCCCACGATCATCATGAAGCCGCCTGCCAGCGCCGGCCAAGCTGCGGCCCATCCCATCACCACCAGCGCCGGCCCCAGCCGGACCAAAGCCTCGACCATCGCATCGCGACCTGCGACCGCCTGCTGCATCGCGGTGATGCCGTCGCGCAGCCGGTCTTCCTGAACGGCACCTGTGACCGCCCGCAACATGGCGGGCGGGACGCCCAGAAGCCGCTCCCACAGCAGGCCATGCAGCCCGAGGTCCGATGCCGCGCCGGAGCGTGCCGAGGCGACCCGCCGCACCCGTTCGCACAGTCCGGCCGCCGATGCCGCGAGCAGGAGAACCACGGCCAGGGCGGCTAACGCCATCGCGCCGCGCGCCAGTGCGCGCTCGCCCAGCAGCACCGCCACCGCCGGCAGCACCGCTGCGACGCCACCGCCGGCCGCCGCGAACAGTGCCAGCATCCGGTCGTCCCGGCCGTCGCTCAGCGCAACTTCCAGCCATCGCGCCGGCGTCAGCGGCTCGACACCTCCGGCGCGGACAGGGGCGCAGGCATCGGGGGAAAGCGTCGCGGCGAGAGTGGCATCCATCGCGCGGGAACGGCCGTCGGTCTCCTCCAGACGATAGCCGCCACGCCGATCGGGGAGCAGCAGCACCGGTCCGCCATCGATCTGCCGGAAGGCCAACAGCGGCCCCTGGTCGCGCTGCCACCAGGGCGTCGCCCCCCGGCTGCCCGGCGGCAAGCGCACCCGGCGCAGGCGCATTCCAAAGGCCGGGGCCGCCGCGCGCAAGTCCGCTTCCCCGCCGCCCTTGCGGATCCCGTCGCGGATCAGGGCGCGCAGCCCGTCCACGATGTCGCCTGCGCTAGCGGTCACGACGGCATCTCCGCCCCGGCCGCAGACGGGTCGAGGTGAAGACGGTGTTCACAGCCCTCCAGAGTCGCCGGGCGACGGCTGGTCACCAGGACGATGCGGTCGGGTCGCTGCAGCCCGTCGAGGATGCAACGCGCCAAAGCCGGCTCCAGCGCATCCAGAGCATCGTCGATCACCAGCAGGACCGGGTTGCGCAGAAGCGCCCGCGCCAAGGCCAACCGGCGTCGCTGTCCGCCGCTGAGTTCCGGGCCGCCTTCGGTCAGTTCCAGGGAAAGGCCGCCGCGGGGTTCCAGATCGCTCCACAGCCGGACCTGCTCCAGCGCCGCCACCAACGCCGCATCGCTTGCGGAGAGGTCGCCGACCCGCAGGTTATCGGCGATCGTGCCGGCGATCACCGGACTGGAACGGTCGACCAGCGCCACCGCGCCGGGACATTGGCGGGCAACCGTCGCGACCGGCCGGCCGTCCAGCAGAATGCCTCCGGACGAGGGGTCCAGCAGCCCACAGGCGAGTTTGGCCAGCACCGACTTTCCGGAACCGGAGTCGCCGCAAACCCCCAGCCGCTCACCCGGGTCGAGACGCAGATCGATCCCGGGCAGGACCGGCGGCGCCTGCGGCGACGGTTGGAACCGGACGGACTGGACGCAGAGACGGGCGGCAGGGCGCTCTGCCGCGGGGGGATGCTCCGCCTCGGCTGCCGCCGCTTCCAGATCGTCCAGGCGATGCAGGGCGGCTTTCAAATCCTGCAACGCCGGCATGACGCGGTCCAGACGCAGGACCTGCCGATGTGCCGCCAGCGTCAGCACGGCGAGCGCCACCACTCCACCGCTCCCGATCCGGCCGGCGGCGAGGCTCGTCAGCAATACAGCCGCAAGACCAACCCCGGCGACGCCGGTGAGCACCGCCATGAGCCGCGCATGGCGGGCCACCGACTTCTGCCGCCAGATGGTCTGCACGGCATGGCGGCCTGCAAGCTGGGCCAGAACCTCGCCATCGCGCCCACCGGTCCTGTGGGTGTCGAGCGTCGTGATGGTTCCGCCGTCCGGAACCAACGGTGTCGGCGCATTCCGGCGTGCAGCCACGGCACCACGCCTGAGATGAATCATGCCGAGCGCGGCCAAGGCCGGGATGACGGTCAGCAGCAGCGCCGCCCCGCTCCACCCGTCGAGCCAAAACGCGGCTGCGACCGGCAGGACCAGCAGCGGCAGTTCCACCAACCGCATGATGTCGCCGATGTGCCGTTGCAGCGCACCGCCCGCCAGCGGCACCTCCAGCACCTGTGCCATATCCCGGCGGGCGAACCAGACGGCAGGCATCCGCCGGAGCCGGCCGAACACGCCGGCGGCGGTGTCGTCGGCCAGCCTCATACCCAGAAGCGCGGTCAGCCGGTCCCTGCCCCATCCGGCGGCGACCGCGGCAACACAGGCTCCGGTCAGCGGGTTCAGGGCGGCGCCTCCGTCGGCCCAACTCCCGGCCGCGAGTGCCGCCCCCACACCGGCGGCGCGGCCAAGCGCGGCGGACAGCAGAATGGCCAAGACGATGCCCGCTTGCGGCCGAAGCCGCGTCGCCAGCGCACGCGCCGGTGTCGGCGGACGCCACTTCCCCTGCGGATGCTGTGCGCCGGGCTCCGGCGGCTGGATGGTGATGGCAATGCCGGTGAAGGAGTCGTCGACCTCGTCCCAGCCCATGACATGCGGCCCGCCGCCCGGGTCGTTGACCAGAAGCCCGTCGCAGGTTTCGGCCTCCACCACGAGGAAATGGATGAAGCGGCTGTGGGCAATCAGGGGAAAGCCGAGGGAGGACAGACGGTCCGGCTCGGTGCGGAAGGCACGGGCGACCATGCCGTGGTCGCGGGCGATGCGGATCAGGGCGCGGGCATTGACGCCGAGCCGGGTCGACCCCGCTTCTGCCCGCAACTGCTCCAGGGGAACCGGGCGGCCGTGGTGGGCCAGCATGATGCCGAGCGCGGCCAGACCGCACTCGGCGATCTCGCCCTGGCGCAGTTCGGGCGTCGCCGTCCGCCTTCGGCCTTGACGGGTGAAATTCGATGGTGGGGAGTTGCTCATTCTTGCTGAGCGTTGCGTCCGCGGGGAAATTCTCCGCAAGACGCAACGCCTGCCGGTTCGAACGACCTCAGCGCCCGAAGCCGGAACCCTTCTTCGCTTCCTTCTGGCCGAACCCGGTGGGCGGGAAGCCACCGGCAACCATGTCGAGTTCCTCGTCGCTCAGTTCCGCCTGGCTGTCCTCGGCCGGAACGGCAAGCAGTTCCCCATCGGTCTCGACCAGCCGCATCGGCATCGGCAGGTCGACATCGTAATGGCGCTTCACGGCCGCGTTGAGGTCGGCCTGAGCCTCTGCACGGAAGGCGTCGTCGGTCTTCAGCCGCTCCGCAGCCGCGGCGATGGCATCGGCGCCGTACATCTGCTCGAAGTCAATGTTGCTCATTTCGGAAATGCTCCAGTTGGCGATTGGGTGAAAGGCTGAAGAAAACTCTGCGGCGGGCGATCACGGCGAACCGGTCGCGGGTTCGCGGATCATCTCGAAGGTCTCGTCCACCCGCAGCGAGATCGGGGCGAAGCGGCGGCGGGCCAGCGACATCATGCGGGGGAACATGGTGCCGAACATGGCGATGGAGGTCGGACCGAAGGCGGCCACCTGCCGGGCATAGGCATGCCAATAGGCCCCGACCAGCATTCCCGTATGCCAGAGCGACCGCGCCAGATAGGCGCTGCGGTAATCGATCGCCGGCCGGTCGCGATAGCCGTCGAGCGGAACGCTTTCCGCCCGCTCCGCCAGCACCCAGCCGACCAGCACACCCTGCCGCCGCACCACGATGGAACAGGCAGGCTCGATCCGCTCGGCACGGACATCGGGATGCATCAGAGGATGATGGTCGGGCTCTGCCGCCAGCGCGGCGATGGCGCCACGGTCGTCGACGTCCGGCGTCCGCCAGGGATCGAAGCTGAACCCGTCGGGATCGCGCAGCCGGCCGGCCAACGATGGCCAGCGGCCGACCGCCTCGACCATCGGCGCCGCCTCTCCGATGGCACGGACATGGGTCAGCCGCGGCGCAGTCCAACCGGCCGCCGACAGGGTCGCGGCCAGCGCGGCGCGTTCCGGCAGCTTGTCCGAAAAGGCGGTGATCAGACCGCTGGCGCCCGCGGCGGCGGCGGCCCTCCCCCACCCAGCGGCGAGGCTCCGGCCGATGCCGCGGTTGCGCAGGCTGCGCGCGACCGTCAGCGACAGCAGCCTTGCCCCATCCTCCTGCCTCTGCCCAAGCGCCAGCCCGGCCGGCAGCCCGCCGACCGTGGCGCCAACGGCCACCCATGGCGGCTCCAGCCGATCCAGCACCGGAGCCAACCGGGGAAAACCGAGAGTGGCGAATGCGGCGGCATTGCCGGACAGCGGCGCGACGCGAAGGCCGGCGATGCCGCCGCTCGGCGCCGTGACATCGTTCATCCCAACCCGATCCTTCACGCCAGCGATCCCGATCATGCACACTCTGGAAGAGATGGAGACCCTGCGAAGTCCGCTGGACAATCCGGATGCTCTCTAACCATTATGCGTGCGAAACAAAGGGGTGCAAGCAATAAGCGGTGTCAGGACTGACATGGAACTGTTTCAGCTCCACAACAAAATTTCTTGTCTTTCAACGCCGGCGCGCATCCCGACGGGCGCAGGACAAGGAATTCCATGAGTCGGACTGAAGTCGGACCGCAGGGTGCCGAACGGCTGTTCCGCCGCCATGCTCTGGAGCGGCTTACGACAACCGAGGATTACGACCAGCCGCCGACCATGATCAGCCAGCGCGGGCTGCGGCTGCAATTGCTGCTTGCCGCCCTATGCCTTGCGGCGGCGGTCCTGATCCTGGCCGCCGTCGCCTGATTTCCGGTCAGCCGTGATGGCGCAGATAGGCGTTCGGGTCGCACTCCTCCCCCAGCGCCATGGCGCGGGCTCGGTGGATGTGCTGCATCAGCACGTCGCGGAACTCCTGCGCTGTCAGGTCGCTCCATTCCGGCGTCTCGCTGGCGAAGGTCATCTGCGCGGCGGTCGCTTCGAACAGGCGCAGCCATTCGTCCGCCTTGCCGGCGGGGTCGTCGTCCTTGCGGAACAACTCCGCCATCATCTTGGTCATCAGCGTGCCAAGCGCCAGCAGGTTCACATGCAGCAGCATGTTGCCCAGCATCAGATCGGGCTTCTCGTCTAGCATGGGTCCGTCACTCCGGGCGATGTCTTGACGGTTCACACGGACGGCCCGGTGAAAGCTGGCGCGGAAACTTGAGCAAAAAAAGGCCCCTCCCCGCGGGTGCGGAAAGGGGCCAGGGTCGGGAGGACGCCCGAGAGGAAACGGAGTGACGGTCAGGCGTGCACGCCGGCCCCCTGAACCGCCGTCTTCGGCGCCACCGCAGCAGCGGCGATCGGCTTCTTCAGGATGCGCAACGCAACCGCGGTCACCACCGTGCCGACCACCAGGGCCACCACATAGCCCAGCAGATGCGTCACCGCGTTCGGGATCGGCAGGACGAAGATGCCGCCATGCGGAACCTTCAGCTCGGCCCCCACCGCCATCGAAATAGCGCCGGTCAGCGCGCCGCCGACCATCAACGCCGGGATGACGCGCAGCGGATCGCGGGCGGCGAAGGGAATGGCGCCTTCGGTGATGAAGGCGATGCCCAGGACGGCGGCGGCATTGCCGGCTTCGCGCTCCTCATGGGTGAAGCGGTCGGCGAACAGCTTGGTGGCGAGCGCCAGACCCAGCGGCGGCACCATGCCGGCGGCCATGGCGGCGGCCATCGGGGTGTAGACCTGCGACGCGATCAGGCCGGTGGAGAAGGCGTAGGCCGCCTTGTTGACCGGACCGCCCATGTCGAAGGCCATCATCGCGCCGATCAGCAGGCCGAGCAGGATGGCGCTGCTGCCCTGCATGCCCTTCAGCCAGGCGCTCATCCAGGCCAGCGCCTCGGCGACCGGCGTGCCGACGACGTAGATCATCAGCAGGCCGGTCAGCAGCGAACCCAGCAGCGGCAGGATCAGCACCGGCTTCAGCCCTTCCAGGTTGCGGTGCAGCTTGATGTGCCGGTTGAGGAAGGCGGTGCCATAGCCGGCGATGAAGCCGGCGACGATTCCGCCGAGGAAACCGGCGCCGATGCTGCCGGCCAGCATGCCGCCCACCATGCCGGGGGCGATGCCGGGGCGGTCGGCGATGGAATACGCGATGTAGCCGGCCAGCGCCGGCACCATCAGGGCGAAGGCTCCCTTGGCGCCGATCTGGAACAGGGCATAGCCCAGCGTCCCGGCGTTGGATTCCTCATAGACGTAGATGCCGCCCAGCGCGAAGGCGAGCGCGATCAGCAGACCACCCGTCACCACGAAGGGCAGCATGAAGGACACGCCGGTCATCAGATGCTTGTAGGGGCCGGTGCGCTGGGCCGACCGCTCCGCCTTGCCGGCGGCGACCGCATCGGCCAGCGGGGTCGCGCCGCCAGGGGCACCGCCGGCTGCGCCATGCATCTTCGCCTCCGCCAGGGCGCGGTTGACCAGGGCCTTGCCGTCGTTGATGGCGGGCTTGGTGCCGCTCATGAACACGCGCTTGCCGGCGAAGCGGGACAGGTCGATCTGGGTGTCGGCGGCGATCAGGACGACGTCGGCCTCGCGGATCTCCTCGTCGCTCAGCGTGTCGCGCGCACCGACGGAGCCCTGCGTCTCCACCCGGACCTTGTGGCCCAGCGCGGTCGCCGCCTGCTGGATGCCCTCGGCCGCCATGAAGGTGTGGGCGATGCCGGTCGGGCAGGAGGTGATGGCGACGATCCGGCGCGGCGCCGATGCCGCCGGAGGAGCAGCGGAACCGAGCATGCTCCCCAGCACGGCCCCGGGATTGCCCAGCACCTCGTCCAGCGAAGCGGAAACGCGCTTGACCGCGCCGAAGCGTCCATCCTCCAGATCGCCGCCGCCGACGAGCACCACGCCGTCCGCCGCCGCCAAAGCTGCCGCGTCGAGCGGCGACTGGATGCCGAGGCTGGTGCGGATTTCCACCTGGATACGGTGGCCGGCCGACGATGCCGCCTTGCGCAACGCTTCGGCGGCCAGAACCGCCTGGGTGGTGAGGTCTCCCGCCGCGATCACGGCCAACAGGTTCGCCATTGTTTCCTCCTGGCGGGTTCGCGCCCGCGCCTGTCACTGTATTGAAGTCCGTCGGATGCTTTCGGCAGGTTCAGTCGAACCGGCTCAGCGTCACCTGCGCGGCGAGCGCCTGCACCGTCGCCGGATCGGGCAGGTTGGGGCCGAAGCAGCCGAGCTTGGCGGCGGCGAAGGCCACCGACAGCCGGGCCACATCCTCCAGCCCGCCTTCCTGCTGGAAGGCGGCGATCAGCCCCGCCACCATCGCGTCGCCCGCCCCGACGGTGCTCAGCGCCTGGACCGGCGGCAACCGGCCATGCAGGGCGCGGGCGCCATCCACGAAGAGAGCGCCGTCCGCCCCCAGCGACACCACCACCACCGACACGCCGCGCCGCTGCAGTCCACGCGCCGCGTCCAGCAGGTCGGCATCGGTCGGCAACGGACGGACGGCCCAATCCTCCAGCTCGTGCCGGTTGGGCTTGATGCAATGGGGCAGCGCGCCGGTGGAGGCCAGGGCCGCAGCCAGCGGCGGACCGCTGCTGTCCAGCACCACGCGGGCCCCGGCCGCCGCCAGATCGGCGGTCAGGATGGCGTAGGTGTCGGTGGGCAGTCCGTCCGGCAGGCTGCCGGCCAGCAGGACCGGGGTACCCGGCTCCACAAGCCGGCGAACCGTCTCCTGCACCCGGCCGAGCGCGCCGGGATCGGCTGTGAGGCCCGGCAGGTTGATGTCCGTCGTGTCGTTGGCCGCAAGATCGGCGATCTTGACGTTGCCCCGCGTTTCGCCCGGCAGCCGCAGGAAGGCGTCGGCGATGCCCTTCGCCTGAAACAGCGCCTCGAACGGCGCCGCGTTGCCGGTACCGAGCAGTCCGGTGGCGACCACCGGCGTTCCCCAATCGGCAAGGCAGCTGGCGACGTTGACGCCCTTGCCGCCGGCATTGTGGCGCACCGCCCTGGCGCGATGGACGCTGCCGGGTTTCAGCGCATCCACCGTGATGGTCTGGTCGATGGCAGGGTTCAGCGTGACGGTGACGACGGGTTTCGTCATGATACGTCCCCCTCCAGCGCCCGCACCTCGTCGGAGGATTCGCAGTCCAGCGCACGCTGGGCCAGCGCCCGCAATCCGGCAAGGTCGCTGTCGCGCAGCCGGTCCTTGACGCCGGGGATGTCGCGCGGGGTCATCGACAGCTCGCGGACGCCGAGGCCGGCCAACAGGGCGGCGCCGAACGGATCGCCGGCGATGCCGCCGCAGACGCCGACCCAGCGGCCATGCTTCTCGGCCCCCTCCACCGTCATGCGGATCAGGCGCAGCACCGACGGGTGCAGGCTGTCGGCCTCCGCCGCGAGTTCGGGATGCTGGCGGTCGACGGCCAGCGCGTATTGCGTCAGGTCGTTGGTGCCGATGGAGAAGAAATCGACATGGCGGGCCAGCACGTCGGCCTGGATGGCGGCGGCCGGCACCTCCACCATGATGCCGAGCGGTACAGCCGGGGCGTCCAGCTCCGCCCGGATGCGATCGCAGACCGCGCGCAGAGCCTCGATCTCGCGCAGCGTGGTGATCATCGGGAACATGATCAGCAGCGCCCCCGGCTTCGCCCCCTTGGCGGCGCGGTAGAGGGCGCGGACCTGCGGTTCCAGCAGTTCCGGATGGCGCAGCAGCAGGCGGGCGCCGCGCACGCCGAGGAAGGGGTTCTCCTCATGCGGCAACTGCAAGTGCGGCACCTGCTTGTCGCCGCCTATGTCGAGCGCGCGGACGATCAGCGGACGGCCGTCCAGCGCCTCCAGCATGGCGCGGTAGGTCTGGTACTGCTCCTCCTCGCTGGGGGCGTCGCCGCGCTCCAGGAACAGGAACTCGGTGCGCATCAGGCCGACACCTTCGGCCCCCTGCGACAGGGCGACAGGCACCTGATCGGGACGGTTGACGTTGGCGCCGATCTCCACCGTGTGGCCGTCGCGGGTGCGGGCAGGCAGGCCGCGCCGCTCCTCCTGATGGGCCTTCTTGACGCGCTGTTCCTCGATCCAGCCAAGCGCGGCGGCCAGGGCGGTGTCGGGCGGGTCGAGGTACAGGCGGCCGGACTGGCCGTCGAGGATGGCGGTGGTGCCGTTGGCAAGCTCGGTCAGCGCGCCGCCGCCCGCCACCATCGCCGGCAGCCCCAGCGTGCGCGCCAGGATCGCGGTGTGGGAGGTCGGTCCGCCCTGCGCCGTCGCCAGACCGATCACCCGGCCCATGTCGAGCGCGGCGGTATCGGACGGCGACAAATCGTCGGCGACCAGGATGCAGGGGGTGTCCGGCAGGTCGCGGATGGAACCGCCGCGCAGGTCGGGATCGATGCGGGTCAGCACCCGGCGGCCGACATCGCGCAGATCGGCGGCGCGGCCGGCCAGCACCGGGTTGGGGTTGGCGGCCAGCTTGGCGGCGCTGCGCTCCACCGCCTCGTTCCACGACCAGCCGGGGCCATGCCCCTCCACCATCAGCTGGCAGGCAAGCGTGATCACGTCGGTGTCGTTCAGCAATTCCGCTTGCGCTGCGAAGATTCCCGCTTCGGCCGGCCCCAGCCGGCGGGCGGTGTCGTCGGCCAGCGCCTTCAACTGCTGGCGGGTCAGGTTCAGTGCCTCATGCAGGCGGTTGCCGCCTTCCAGCAGCGGGGCCGGCCGGTCGGGAACCGTCAGGTCGGCCTTCGGCATCACATGCACCGGACCGATGGCAAGACCGGGGCTGGCACCGATACCGGCGACCACCGGCATCTCGCGCCCGGCCACGGGCGGCGGGGTCCAGCCCTGCACCACGGCCTTCGCCTTGCGCGCCGCGGCGGCGGCGTCCGCCTTCTCCCGCGCACTGAGGCCGGTGATGGTGGCGCGCAGGCGGTTCAGCACCGCGCGCGCATCGGGACCGTCGGCGGACACCGTGATGCGGTCGCCGGGGCGCAGGCCAAGCTGCAGCAGCGCCACCAGCGTCTTGCCGTCCACGGCCTCGCCGCCATGACGGACGCGGACCCGACCGGCGGCGGTGCGGGCGGTCTCGACCCAGGTGGCCGCGGGGCGGGCATGCAGGCCGGTCGGGTAATCGACCACCCACTCGAAGCTCTCGGCAAGGTCGCCGCCCTCTGACGCGGCCGTGGCCGGCGCGGCGGTCTCGTCCGACAGGGCGGCGGCGAGATCGGTGGGATCGGCGGTGGTGAACAGGGCGTTCAGCCGCGCCTCGTCCTGCATCAGGCGGGTCAGGCGGCGCAGGATGGCGATGTGGGCATCGGACTGGGCGGCGATGGCGACGACCAGCCGGGCGGTCTGCCCGTCGTTCCACACCACGCCGTCCGGCACCTGCAGGATGGCGATGCCGTTGCGGCGGACCAGATTGCGGTCGTCCACCATGCCGTGCGGGATGGCGACGCCATGGCCCAGGAAGGTGTTCGCCACCGATTCCCGCCGGATCATGCTGTCGGCATAGGCGGGGTCGATACAGCCCGCGGCGATCAGCAGCTGCGCCGCCTCGCGGATCGCCGCCTCCTTCCCGGCCGGGGCGGCGCCCAGGCGGATCAGATCGGGGGGAAGGCTCAAGGGGTGCGTGTCGGTGGCCATGGCAACCGTCTCCTCCGCGTGTTCTTGTCTGTCCTCTTGATGCTCAGTGAAAACGATTACAGCTGGACTGTCAACGGCTGCCGCAATGCAGCATCAGCACTTTTTCAGCAGAGCGTCTTGTCAAGCGGGCTGAAATGGGGAATGCTCCGGTCATCGTATTGGAAACGTTTTCATAAAACCGTCTTCGCCCCAACCCGCTCTGGTCAGGCCGGGCCGCGCACGGCTAAGATCGCCTCCCCTTACGGGGCACTCCCTACCACCACTGGTTTGCAGATGAACGCCTCCGGCAAGACCGCCAGCATCAAGGACGTGGCCCTGGCCGCCGGCGTATCGGTAGCCACCGTGTCGCGCGTGCTGAGCAACGGCCCGGTCAGCGAGGCGTTGCGCAAACGGGTGGAGGACGCGGTGCGCGCCACCGGCTACCGCCCCAACCTGTCGGCACGGCGGCTGCGCTCTCAGCATTCGCAGACGATCGGGCTGGTGGTGTCGGACATCCGCAACCCCTTCTTCACCGCCGTCAGCCGCGCGGTGGAGGATGCGGCCTATCGCGCCGGCATGCGCGTGATCCTGTGCAACAGCGACGAGAATCCGGAGCGGGAGGAGTTGTACCTGCGCCTGATGCAGGAGGAGCGGATCACCGGCCTGATCTTCGCCCCGACCCGTGCGACGCTCGACCGGCTCGACACGCTCGACCTCGACTTTCCCGTCGTGCTGATCGACCGCAACGCGCCGACCGCCCGCCACGACGCGGTGGTCCTAGACAACCCGCGCGCCGCGGCCATGCTGGTGGAGCATCTGCACGCCCAGGGCTATCGCCGAATCGCCGGCCTGTTCGGCAACACCAGCACCACCGGCCAGGAGCGGTACGAGGGCTATCGCTCCGCCATGTCGGCCCGCGGTCTGGCGCCCGCCGCCCGCTTCCTCGCCCCCCATGCCGACGCGGCGGAGACCGCGGTGGTGGACTGGATGGCGGAGCGCGACCGGCCGGAAGCCTTCATCGTCAGCAACAGCCTGTTCCTGATGGGCGTGGTGAAGGCCGCACGCCGGCTGAAGCTGTCGATTCCCGACGGGCTGGCGGTTGCCGGATTCGACAATGAACCCTGGACGGAACTGGTCGGCCCCGGCCTGACCGTCATCGAGCAGCCGGTGCAGGACATCGGCCAATCGGCGATGACCCTGCTGTTCGAACGGCTGGAAACGCCGGACCGTCCCCGCCGCCGCCTCATCCTGGGCGGCACCTGCATCGTGCGCGGCTCAACCGCCGCGCGGATGGCCGACGCCGACTGAGCCGGCGGAACTGAACCGGCGCGTCCTGCGGTGATTAGGCTACCGGCCCCGACTGCAACCTTTCGTCGACCAGCCTGACCGGCCGGACATTGGAGCCCGCATCGAACGGGCTGCGGCATCGCCGCCGCACCCGGCAGCGAAACGCAACCGCGCTTCCCCCTCTCCTCTCGTGTGCCGCCGGTCGGGCAACGGACTACTCCCGATGCCGGAACATGGGCGTGGCCGATAACCAATGCCCGAAAGATACGATAAGACTCCCAGTTCCCGGCAACGGACGATCAAAGAAAAATACTCCCCCGGTGTGCGGGAAGAACAGTTCCGAAAGCGGCGTTGACCGTCGCCCAACACCCCACTACCGTTCAGTTTGCAATGCACAACAAAAATGCTCGCTTGAGCTAATAACGAAAACCAACGATCGCTGTTCCACTCTGCGATAATTTTTAAGGTAACCAAGTAATTGTTGTGATAACCAACTAATTCTTGGTGACGTTCATGACCCATGATGGTCTCCCCTGGTGGGGACCGGCCTGCCGACAAAACAAGAAGCACGAATCCGGGGGAGGACGCAGTGCGCACACTTCAGGGACTTCGACGGGGGTGAGGGCGCGATGCTGAAAGCTCTGACCGGACGCAAGACGGCGGCGAAGGGGGGCGGTTTCGCCCGGCATGGCGTGACGACTGTACTCGTTACCGCCGCCACGATGGCGCTCGGACTGCTGACGGGAATCCTCGTCGCCCGCACCATCGGTCCGGAGGGGCGGGGGGCGCTGACCGCCGTCCTCACCACCATTCAAATGCTGGGCTGGCTGTTTGCCATGGGCTGCGGCAAGGCGGTCACCTTCGCGCTGTCGCGGGACCATTCGGCTGGCGGCCGGCTGCTGAGCACCTGGACGCTGATCCTGCTGCCTCTGGCGGCGCTGGCGATCGGCACCGGCTACCTGCTGCTGCCGCTGCTGCTGGCCGCGCAGCCGATTGAGACGCTGGAACTGGCGCGCCTCTATCTGCCCATGATCGCCATGGCCCTTCTGGCGGAGCTGATGCTGGGGCTGATCCTGGGCGATCAGGACTTCCGCAGCTTCAACGCGCTGAACTTCATCCAGCCGGCCGGCGTCGCCACGCTCTACGCCGTCCTTTGGGCCGCCGGCCACTTCACGGTGGAGGCCGCCGTCATCGTGCAGGCGGCGATGAGCACGCTGGTGCTGGTCGTGGCCACGGTCCTGCTGGTCCGCCGCCACGGGATCGGCCGCCCCGACCCGGCGCTCGGCCGGCAAACGCTCTGGTATGCGCTGCGTACCCATGGCGACGTGGTGGGCGGCGTCATCACCCAGCGGCTGGACCTGCTGATCATCCCGGCCGTCCTGCCGGCAAAACAGGTCGGGCTCTACGCCCTGGCGACCAGCCTGTCCTGGCTGATCGTCAGCCTGTCCAGCGCGCTGGCCACCGTGGTGATGCCCGCCGCCACCCGCCGGGGCCAGTCGGGGCGGGCGCTGGTGCTGAACAGCCTGCAGGTGACCTTCGCCATCGGCGGGCTGCTCGGCGGCGGGCTGTTCGTCTTCGCCGACATCGCCATCCGGCTGGTCTACGGCCCGTCCTTCGCCGACAGCGCGCTTCCGCTGCGGCTTCTGCTGCCGGGCGCAGTTCTCTACGCCGCCGCCTCGATCCTGCTGAACGGACTCTATGCGGAGAACCGGCCCTTCACCGCCACCATGGCCAACCTGCTGGGCATGCTGGTCACGCTGGGCGGCCTGCTGCTGTTCCTGCGCAGCGGCGGGATCCTGGCCGCGGCCATCGTCTCCACGGTGGCCTACACGCTGGTGTTCGCCACCGCGGCGATCCTCTACCGCCGGGCGACCGGACTGCCCTGGCGCGTCTTCCTTCCCGACCCGGCGGTGCTCGCGGCCTTGCCGCGGCGCCTGATCGCACTCGCCAAACCGTCTCCGGTGACCGCCGCTCCGGCCGGACCCGCAGGCAAATGACAGAACCTACAGGATTGGGGGGACACACAATGCGACTGTCGCTCTTGACGCCCGAATACCCACCCGGCGAAAAGCTCGGCGGTATCGCCACCCACACCCACACGATGGCCCGTGCGCTGGCGCGGCTGGGCCACACCGTCCAGGTGGTGACCCCGTGGAAGGCCGGCGGCCTGCCGGCCGGCACCACCATCGAGGACGGCGTGACGGTGAACCGCGTCGATCCTGGGCCGCACCTGCATGCGGTCGTGGACCGGTTCCGGACGAACCGCCGCCTGGCCGACGCCGTCCGCGCCTTCCGTCCCGACGTGGTTCATGCCGCCGAGTTCGATGCCGACGCCTGGTGGCTGACCCGTTTCAGCACCATTCCCGTGGTGACGCGGCTGGCGACGCCGACCGGGCTGGTGATGGACACCAACACGCAGCCCTGGGTGCCGCACACCCACCTGCTGAACGCGCTCGAACGCGACCAGACCAAACGCAGCGCGGCGATCTACGCCTCCACCCGCGCGATCGCCCGGCGGGTGGCCGATTACTGGCGCATCCCGCCGGAACTGGTCCAGGTCATCCCCAACAGCATCGATCTCGCCGCGGTGGCGGCGAACCGGACGGCCGAGCCGCCGATGGCGCTGCCGAAGCGCTTCATCGCTTTCTTCGGGCGGCTGGAGGGGCGCAAGGGCATCGCCACGCTGGGCCGCGCCATCCCCGGCGTGCTGGCCGCCAACCCCGACCTGCATCTGATGATGATCGGCGGGGAGGACGTCGCGAGCGCCGCGATCATCGACCAGTTCCGGCGCGACGTCGCGCCGGTGGCCGACCGGGTCCATTTCACCGGCGCCCTGCCGCGCAACGATGCGCTGGCCGTGGTGGCGCGGGCGGAGATGGCGGTCGTCCCGTCCCTGTGGGAAAGCTTCGGCTTCGTGGTGGTGGAGGCGATGGCGCTGGGCGTGCCGGTGGTCGCCAGCGACTGCGGCGGCTTCCCGGAAATCATCGAGCATGGCCGCACCGGCTGGCTGGTCCCGCCGGGGGAGGCGGAGCCGCTGCGCGACATGCTGATCGCCCGGCTGGCCGACCCAGAGGGGCTGAAGGCCGTCGCCGCTGCAGGGCTGGAACATGCGAAGACCTTCGACGTCGACGCGGTCGCCGCCCAGGTCGCCGCCCTGCTGGAGAATGCCAAGGCGGAGCGGTCGCAGGCCGCAGGATCCGGCATCTACAACAACGGCTATCGCCGCCACTTCCGCCCCGACCACCCGACCACCCCCTTCTACCGTATCTATGACGAGAAGCGGCGCGCGGTGGCGGCCGAGCTGGAGCGGCTGCCGCGGATGCGCATCCTCGATGTCGGCGGCGGATACGGCCGCATCACCGGTCCCTTCGCCGGCCGTCACGACGTGACGCTGGTCGACATCTCGCACGAGATGCTGGCCGAGGCGAAGGAGCGCTTCCCGGCCCTGACCGTCCAGCAGGCCGACGCCCGCAAGCTGCCCTTCGCCGACGACAGCTTCGACCTCGTCATCGCGATGGATTTGCTCTGCCACCTGCCGGACCTCGAAGCCGGCGTGCGCGAGCTGCAGCGGGTGGTCAAGCCCGGCGGGCGGATCGTCTGCGACACCACCAACGCCAACCCGCTGTGGGTGATCGCCTATCCCGGCTACTACCGCTGGCGGCCCGACCGGCTGCTGGCGACCATGCGCTGCCACGGCGTCCTGCCGGAATGGAAGGCGCTGGTCCGCCACCATTGGGCGCCGGAAATGCGCAAGGCCATCGCCGCCACCGGCCTGACCCTTCAGAAGACCGATCATTTCGGCCCGCCGGGGGTGGCGAAGTGGCACCTGTGGTGGTGCCGGCGCGGCGGCAAGGGCACGGAGGGGCACGCATCGTGACCAAACCGCCCCTGCTCCTTTTCCTCGCCCATGGCGGCGACCCGCACCGCGTCGCCATGGCGCCGGTGCTGGCCGCCGCGGCGGAACACGCCGGCTGGGCCTTCGACCTCTATTACGACGGGCGGCGCAGCGGTCGCCATTTCGGCGGCTGGGAGGACGGCAACCGCACAGAAGCGACCGGCACCGGCAGCCTGATGGCCGGCGGCCGGCACCTGGACCATGCGCTGTGGCTGACCACCCGCTACCGCGTCGTGGCGCTGGGCGATCCGGCTTCCCCCCTGTGGCCGGTGGTGGAGGCGGGGGGCGAATGCGCCCTGCGCAGCACCGACCCCGCTGCGCTCTATGAGGCTGCCTTCCGCCTGCTGGAGCAGCCGATCCCGGCAGAGGTCGCCGTGCTGGACATGGCACCGCAGACCCCGCTCGGCATCGTCGCCGCGCCCTTCCTCTACCCGCAATTGATGGCGAAGCCCTGCCTCGGCCTCGATGTCGGCGCCGACGCCGGGCTGCGGCAGCGGCTGGAGGCGCTGGGTGCCCGCCATTTCACCGGCCATTGCGTCGATCCGGTGCGCGCCCGCCACTTCCCCGGCGGCCTCGACGCCGTGGAAGGCAGGGTGGCGGGGGAAAGCTATGCCAGCTTCAGCGCCGCTCTGGCCCACCGCCATGCCGGCTGGGGCCGCGGCACCTTGCTGGGCGATCCCGATCTGATCGCGGCGCAGTTGCCGCTGGCGGCGGCCAAGCGCCTGCTGCCGCTCTATGGCCGGCCGCAGACCGACGTGATCGAACGCGCCGCCGACCTGATCCGCAACGGGGCCGACCCGGTCTATGGCCGGCAGTTCGACGACCACGACTTCTTCGCCCTGGGCCGCCTTGGCCGCGGGCTGCAGATCGTCGATCCCGATCCGCCCTTCGCCAGCACGGCCGACGTGCCGCTGCGCATCGCGGAGCCGCCGCGCCCTTTCACCGACTACGAACCGGACGACGCCACCCTGCGCCGCTGGGCGGCGGAAGGGCGGGTGCTGACCACGCTGGTGCTGTGGTCGGGCATGATCCGCGAACTGCACTGCATCCCGCGTATCCTCGATCTGGTGGCGGCGACCGGCCTGCGTTGCGGGTTGGTTGTCACCGTCGACAGCCTGACCCAGTCCAGCCCCGCCGACCTCGCGCTCCTGTCGGTGCCGGAGGAACGCGGCGGCGTGCTGGGCCGGGTGGAACTGCTGCTGGGAAGCACCGGCCGTGGGGTCTGCGCCGAGGGCGAAATGCCGAGCGACGAACTGGCCCGCCTGCTGACCGATGCCCGCGCGGAGATGGCGACCATGCTGCCGCCGGGGCTGATGCCGCGCGGCTGGTGGCCGCTGGTCGACTCCCCCCTGGTGCCGGGCCGCACGCCGCGTTTGCATTGGGAGGAGGGCCGCCCCGTCCTGCGCATCTCGCCCCGTCCGCGCCCATTGGAAACCCCGGCGGCCAGCGTTGAGGCCGCGACGGAGGGCACGCCCCGCAAGGCGCCGACACGGGCCGGGGCTCCGGCCATGGACGCCCGGCGCCTGATCGGCAATGCGCTGCGCCGCTACCGGCTCGACCGCTTCTACGAGGCGTGGCGGCCCTATGACAGCGCCCGTCCCGGTCCCCTGCGGCGGGAGGTCGCCGCTGCCGTCCGCTCCGCCGGCTTCGACTACATGTGGACCAAGGCCGCCTTCGGTTCGGCGGAACCGGCGCTGGTCGACGGGGAGTTCGTGGCCCTGCCCTTCACCGCCGGTGATTGGGACGGCTGGTCGCCCTTCTACACCATCCGCAACACCGCCCAGGTGCGGGCGGCCGAACGCCGCCTGACCCGCGGCAGGCGGCCGGGATGGCTGGCGTCCAACATCGATTCCATCCTGTGGATGCTGCCGGGCGAGGTGCTGGAGAAGGGACGCGCCCTGTTCCAGGTCGCCCGGCTCGTCGCCGGCGGCGGCGGGACCGGGACGCTGGTCAACGTCACGCCCAACACCGTCGCCCGCTACGCCCGCATCCTGGCCGAGACGAAGCCGGGACGGGGCACCCCCGCAATCCCGGAGCCGCCGGCGGAGATCCGCGGCGACCCGGCGCCGGACGCCCCCTCCGCCCCCCGCCAGCCCAGCCGTGACCCGGCAGAGGTCGCCTGAACTATTGGTCGCCTGAACCATCGCGGCCGCATTGCACCTCCGCGCACCGTTTGTCGAGATGAAGGAGTTCAGCCCATGGACGCACCGGAACACCGATTGCCGCCAGGCACGGCCGGTATCCCCTCCGGCTTTGTCGCACCGCCGGTCGGAACGGGCGCCGACAAGGTCAACGTAGGCCGTCTGGTCCAGACGCTGTGGCGCCAGAAATGGCTGATCCTTGGGCTGACCGCGGTGCTGTGGCTGCCCGCGGTGCTGCTGATCAACGCCATGACGCCACTCTACAGCGCCTCCGCCGTCGTGGTGATCGATCCGCATACGAACCGCGTCATCAACATCCCCTCCGTGTCGGAACCGATGGGAATGTTTCTCGACACCGTCAACACCGAGGTCGAGATCCTGCGGTCCCGCGATCTGGCCCGCCGGGTGGTGGAGATGCTGAATCTCGGGAAGGAGCCGGAATATGCCGCAACTCCCGACAAGCCCGGCATTCTGACCCCCCTGTTCGAAGAAGGCCGCGCCCTGCTGACGGATGTGGCGTCCGGTCTTCCCGAACCTCTGTCCGCCCTGCTGACGCCGGCCGCGCGCCCGCCCGCTCCGACCGGCAGTGCCGAGGAGAAGGAAACCGCCCGCCTGATCTACGCCTTCCAGAAGAACCTGCGCGTCAACCCCGGCGTGCAGTCGCGGGCGATCCGCATCACGGTGGAGGCCAAGGACCCGCAGTTGGCGGCCCGCGCCGCCAACGCCGTCGCCGACGCCTACATCGCCATCCAGGTGGAGGCGAAGCGCAAGGCCACCCAGAACGCCAGCGAGTGGCTGCAGAGCCGATTGGACGAGCTGCGCCAGGACATGACCACCACCGGCCGCGCCGCCGTCGAGGCGATGCGCGCGGAAACCGGCATGACCAAGGGCCGCGATGCCCCACTGGTGAACGAAGAGATGTCGGCCCTGAACGCCCAGCTGGCGGAGGCGCGCACTGCGCTGACCAATGCCCAGGGGCGGCTGCGCCAGTTGCAGTCCGTCCAACCCGGCAATCCCGAATCGTTGACCGGCGCAGACATCGGCACCGACCCGCTGATCACCGGCCTGCGCCAGCGTCAGACGGCGCTGAGCGCCCAGCTGGCAGAGCTGCGCGCCCAATATGGCGACCGTCACCCGGCGCTGGCTCGGCCCACCGCCGAACTGCGCGAACTCAATGCTGCCCTCGCCACCGAGGTGGATCGCGTGATCCGCAGCCTGCGGGGGGAGGTGGAGCAGCAGATCGCCAAGATCCAGAGCCTGTCCCGCCGGTTGGAGGCCCTGCGAACGGAGTCCTTCGACAACCTGCAGGCGGACGTGCGGCTGCGCGAGCTTCAGCGGCAGGCCGACGCATCCGACGACAACTATCGCCGCGCCGTCACCCGCCTGAAGGAGACCCAGGTGCTCCAGGCGCTGGAGATGACGCCCGACGTGCGCATCGTGTCCTCCGCCGACGTCCCGGTGGGGCCGGTCGGGCCGGGCAAGTCCGTGCTGGCGGCATTGGCCGCAGTGGTCTGCGGCGCCATCGCCACCGGCATCGCGCTGGTGCGGACCGCCAGCCAGCGCGGCGTCTACAGCTCCCATCAGGTGGAGGCGGTTCTGGGGCTTCCGGCGGTCGGCATCGTGCCGCTGCTGGGCCGGATCAAGCGGTACGCCGGCTCCGACGCCAAACGCGATCCCTATTCCAACACCGGCGGCGGTGAATTCGCCGAGGCGGTCTGGCGGCTCTGCGCACGGCTGCATCTGGTCCGCACCGGCGCCGAGCCGGCCACGGTCAAGGGCGGCGAGGTCGTGATGCTGACCTCGTCGGTCGCGGGCGAGGGAAAGACGACGCTGGCGGTGGCGCTGTCCGCGTTCCTGGCCGACACCGGCCGCCGGGTCGTCATCGTCGACTGCGACACCCGGCGCCCCGCCGTGCACCGGCTTCTCGGCGGCACCCGCCCGCCCATGGGGCTGACCGACCTGCTGGAAGGCGATGCGACGCTGGATCAGGTCGTGCAGGTCGATGACCGCCGCCGGGTGGCGGTGATCGCCGCCGGCCGACCGGTCGAGCGCCCGCAGATCCTGTTCGGCTCCAAGGCCATGCTGTCGCTGCTGGTGGAGCTGTCCGAACGCTACGACGTCGTCGTCCTCGACACGCCGCCGGTGCTGTCGGTGTCCGACGCGCTGATCCTGGCGCCGCTGGCCGACCGTGTCCTCTACGTCGTGCGCTGGGCGCGCACCGCCACCAGCCTTGCAAGCGCGGGCATCAAGCAGGTGCGGCAGGTCGGCGGGCGGATCGGCGGCGCGGTGCTGTCGATGGTCAACGCCCGCGACCACGCGAACCTGGAATACGGCGCCCGTCCGCCCAGCGGTCGTTCGTACCGCCTGCGCCGCATCGCCTGAGCGGAAGTATCCAGAACCCAAAAAACCTCGGCCCAAGTGAAGGCCTGCCCCTTGCCGGAGGACCCACAATGAAAGTCGCGATCGTCCATTACTGGCTCGTCGGGATGCGCGGGGGGGAGAAGGTTATCGAAGCCCTGTGCGAGCTGTATCCGGAGGCCGACGTCTTCACCCACGTCTACCGGCCGGAGCGGATCTCTCCAATCATCCGCAGCCATCAGGTCACCACGACCTTCATCGACCGGCTGCCGATGGCCCACCGGATGTATCAGAAGTACCTGCCGCTGATGCCGCTGGCGCTGGAGCAGCTCGACCTCAGCGCCTACGACCTCGTCATCAGCAGCGAATCCGGCCCGGCGAAGGGGGTGCTGACCAGGCCGGACGCGCTGCACGTCTGCTACTGCCACACGCCGATGCGCTATGTGTGGAGCGGCTACCACGATTACCTGCATTCGGCCGGACCGATTGTCCGGCCGCTGATGCCCTATGCCATCCACCGGCTGCGGCAATGGGATCTGGCGACGGCGGCGCGGGTCGACCGCTTCATCGCCAATTCGGAGACGGTGGCGAAGCGCATCTGGCGGGTCTACCGCCGCGATTCCACCGTCATCAACCCGCCGGTGGAAACCCGGCGCTTTGCCACCGCGGAGCCACCCGGCGATCACTACCTGTTCGTCAGCCAGCTGGTGTCCTACAAGCGGGCCGACGTGGCGATCGAAGCCTTCAACCGCATGGGCCGCAAGCTGGTCGTGGTCGGCGAGGGCGAGGAATACCGCCGGCTGAAGCAGATGGCCGGGCCGACGGTGGAGTTGCTGGGCCATTGTTCCGCCGAGGAACTGGACCGGCAGTATGCCGCCTGCCGCGCCCTGATCTTCACCGCCAACGAGGATTTCGGCATCGTGCCCGTCGAGGCGATGGCCGCCGGCCGGCCGGTGATCGCCCTGAACCGCGGCGGCGCGACCGAGACGGTGAGGGACGGGCTGTCGGGCCTGTTCTTCGACCAGCAGACGCCGGAAGCGCTGATCGAGGCGGTGCAACGCTTCGAGGCGCAGGAACGCCGCTTCAACCCCACCGTCATCCAGGCTTATGCCGCCCGCTTCGACCGTGCCGTGTTCAAGGCACGGCTGCGCGAGACCATCGACAGCTGGATGAACGGCGAGGAACCGGCCCTGGCCCCGGCGCGGGCCGCCGCCAACGACGCCCGCGGGCGGGAGCTGGCTCCGGCATGAGCGTCGCCATGAACCCGTCCACCGTCGCCCCCGCCGCGCCCGATGCCGCCGAGCGGCTGGGCGTCACCGTGATCGTCCCGACCTATCGTCGGCCGGACCAGCTCGCCGGCTGCCTGGACGGTCTGGTCCGCCAAACCCTGGCACCGGTTCAGGTGGTCGTCACCGTGCGCGACACCGATCCGCAGTCCGCCGAGGTTGCCCGGCGCTACGCATCCACCTTGCCGGTCGAGGTCGCCGATATCGACGTGCCGGGGCAGGTGGCGGCGATCAACCGCGGTATGGATCATGCCCGCGGCGACATCGTCGCCATCACCGACGACGACGCAGTTCCCCATTCCGACTGGGTCGAACGGATCGAGGCCTGGTATCGCGCCGATCCGCGGATCGGCGGTGTCGGCGGCCGCGACCATGTCTATCACGACGGCGTGCCGGAAACCGGGGAGGCCCAGGTCGTCGGCCGGCTGCAATGGTTCGGCCGGGTCATCGGCAACCATCATCTGGGTGTCGGCCCGGCTCAGGACGTCGACGTTCTGAAGGGCGCCAATTGGAGTTTCCGCCGCGCGGCGATCGACGGCCAGCGGCTGAACACCCGGCTGCGCGGCAGCGGCGCCCAGGTTCGCAACGAGGTGGATTTTTGCCTGCGGCTGTCCCGTCGGGGATGGCGGCTGGTCTATGACCCGCTGGTGGCGGTCGACCATTTCCCGGCGGTGCGCTTCGACATCGACCAGCGCGGCGCGAACCACTTCCACCCGCTGGCGCAGGAGAACGCGACCTTCAACGACACGCTTGCCCTGATGGCCCATTTCGGCCCGGCCAACCGCGCCGCCTTCGCCGCCTGGGCCATGCTGGTGGGGACCTGCGAGTTTCCCGGTCTGGCGCAATGGGCACGGCTGTCTCTGCGCGGCGATCGCCACGCCGGGGCCAAGCTGCGCGCCACGGTGCGCGGCCGGCTGGAGGGGATGCGTGACTGGCGGGAGACGGCGGCATGACCTTCGCCACAGCCGGCTTCGAGCAGAGCCATCACGGCGTGGGCCATCACGGCGCGGCCCATCATGACACCGGCCATCACGGCATGGGCGGCCTGCCGTCCCTGAACAGAATGGCGGCACCGGTCTTCTGGTTCCTGGTGGCGGTCCCGGTCCTGATGGGCAAGGCCGGCGTGCTGGAAATCGTTTTTCCCATTGGGGCGCTGGCCGTCGGCGCCCTGCTGGTGACCCGCGACCCGGCCCGGTTCGCCGCCTTCACGTGGTGGCTGTGGTTCCTGACGCCGGAGGTGCGCCGGCTGGTCGATTACCAATCGGGCTGGAGCGTCATCAGCCCGATCATGGTGACGCCCTTCGTCGTCGGAGCCATGAGCTGGCTGGTGATCGCGCAATATCTGCCGATGCTGCGCTATCGCGCCTTTTTCGGTTTCGTGCCGGTGATGCTGGGCATTTCCTACGCCTACGTCAACGGCATCACCCAGGCGGGCGTGGCGGCGGCGACCTTCGCCCTGCTGAACTGGCTGATCCCGGTGACGCTGGGGCTCTACGTCGCCCTGCACTGGCCGATCTACCCGCAGATGCGCGACGCGGTGCTGCGCGCCTTCGTCCTCGGGCTCGCGCTGGTCGGCGGCTATGGCCTGATCCAGTATTTCCTTATGCCGGCCTGGGACGCGCGGTGGCTCCTCAATGTCGGGATGACCAACCAGGGCTTGCCGCTGCCGATGCAGGTGCGGGTGTTCAGCACGATGAACTCCTCCGGCCCGCTCGCCTTCCTGCTGGTCACCGGACTGGCCCTGCTTCCCGCCGCCCGCGGCGTCCTGGTGCCGGTCGCCGGCGCCCTGGCGTTGGGCTCGCTGCTGCTCAGCCTCGTGCGGGCGGCCTGGCTCGCCGGACTGTTCTCCTTTACCTGGCTGATGTTGACCATGCCCGGCCGCCACCGGATGCGGCTGATCGCGGTCGGCGTCGGGCTGGTCCTGTGCTCCCTGCCGCTGCTGAGCGTGCCGAAGGTCAATCAGGCCATCGTCTCCCGCTTCGACACGCTGAATTCGATGGAGAGCGACCGCAGCTTTCAGGACCGGCAGGAATTCTACGTGACGTTCCTGTTCTATGCGATGACCGAGGTGCGTGGCGCCGGGCTCGGCACCATCGACACCGCGACCAAGCTGACCAACGAGGACGGGCACCTGGGAATTCTGGCGAATTTCGACAGCGGCATCCTGCGTGTGCCCTATGAGCTGGGCTGGCCCGGCGCGTTGGGCTATGTCGCCGGCCTGATCGCCCTGACGGCCGGGATGCTGCGCCGCGGCGGCGCCCCGCCCGACCCGTTCGCCCGCTGCGCCGAGACGGCGGCCCTGACGATGCTAGGCTGCATGGTGTTCGAACACACGTTGGTGAAGGTCACCGGCGTCGGCTTCTGGTTCTTCCTGGGCATGGCGATGGCGGCCAAGAATTACGGGCTCGCCAGCCTGCAGGGCGCCGCCCCGGCACCCGTCCATGAATTCGTCCCGGCCCATCACTTCCAAGAGGACAAGCAATGGACGGAAGCCTGATCCTGCCCGGCGCCCTGTCTGGAAAGATGCGGGAGGCCAGCGTGCTTCAGCTTGGGCTGGGCTGGTTTCCGGAGACTCATGGCGGGGCGGAGAACATGTTCTACCACCTCGCCCGTTACCTGCCGCAGGAGGGCATCGCCTTTTCCGGGCTGGTGCTGGGCACCGTTTCCCATACGCTGGACAATGGCGCCCGCATCGACAGCTTCGCACCGCCGACCGCCTCGCTGCCGCGCCGGGTGGCGGCGGCCCGGAGCGCCATCGCCGAGACCCTGCGCCGGCAGGCGCCCGACCTCGTCGCCGCCCATTTCGCGCTGAACATGGTGGGCGCCCTGCCCGCCTTGCGCAACCGGCCGCTGGTCGTCCATTTCCATGGCCCCTGGGCGCTGGAAAGCGCCGCGGAGGGCGCCGGCCCGCTGGCGGTGCGGCTGAAATTCATGGTGGAGCGGCTGGTCTATCGCCGCGCCGCCCGCTTCGTCGTCCTGTCGCAGTCCTTCGCCACCATCCTGGCCGAACGCTATGGCGTACAGCCGGAGCGCATCCACCGGGTGCCCGGCGGCGTCGTTGCCGACCGCTACGACCTTGCCGACAGCCGCCATCAGGCGCGCGCCCGCCTAGGCTGGCCGCAGGGGCGCCCCATCCTGCTGACGGTGCGCCGGCTGGTGAAGCGCATGGGGCTGACCGCGCTGGTCGACGCCATGGTGGAGCTGCGCCGCCGGGTGCCCGACGTTCTGCTGGTCGTCGCCGGGCGCGGACCGGAGGCGGCGGCGCTTCAGGACCGCATCGGCGCGCTGGGGCTGGAGGAGCATGTGCGGCTGTTGGGCTTCGTTCCCGACGCGCATCTTCCGCTCGCCTACCGCGCCGCCGACCTGTGCGTGATGCCGTCGCAGGCGCTGGAGGGATTCGGCCTGACCGCATTGGAATCGCTGGCGGCCGGCACGCCGGTGATGGTCACGCCCGTGGGCGGCCTTCCCGAGGTGGTGGAGGGGCTGGACGGCGACCTCGTGCTGGCGGGGACCGACGCACGCTCAATCGGCATCGGCCTTGCGGAGGCGCTCACCGGCGTCCGCCGGCTGCCGGACGCCGACGCCTGCCGGGCCTTGGTGCGCAGCCGGTTCGACTGGCCGGTCATCGCCGCCCGCACCGCCGCCGTCTATCGCGGCGCCCTGCAATGAGCATCCCGCGATGAGCACGATCGTCATCCTCTGCGACCATGCCCACCCGAGCGGCGGGCTGGCGAAGGTCGCCATCGCCGGCGCCGTCGGGCTGGCCAGGCGCGGTCACCGGGTCCATTTCTTCACCGCCGTTCCGCCCATCGACCCCGCCCTGCTGACCGATGGAATCACCGTCCATTGCCTGGAGCAGCCGGATCTGAAGGGCAATGCCGACCGTGTGCAGGCGGCGCTGCGCGGCATCTGGAACCGCGAGGCGGCACGCGCGCTGGAAAGCCTGCTCAGCAGTTGCCCGGCCAACGACACGGTGGTCCATATCCATGGCTGGGCCAAGGCGCTGTCGCCCAGCATCTTCCCGGTCTGCCGGAAATCCGGCCTGCCGGTGCTGCTGACCCTGCACGACTATTTCCCGCTCTGCCCCAACGGCGCCTTCTTCGTCTTTCCCGAGGGCGTCAACTGCCCGCACCGGGCGCTGTCCGCCGGTTGCCTCGCCACCGACTGCGACGCCCGAGCCCGGCACCACAAATGGTGGCGGGCCGCCCGCCATGCGGCGGGGGCGCTGGCCGGCGGCTTCACCGGCGGCATGGCGCTGGTGACGCTCAGCGACCGGCAGCGCGCGGTGATCGCCCCCCATCTGCCGCCCGGCACCGTCACCCTGCCCGTCCCCAACCCGGTTGAAGTCCCGGACGAACTCAGGGACCGCGGACCCGCTCCGGTGGCCGGCAACCGCCACGTGCTGTTCGTTGGCCGCCTGTCGCGCGAGAAGGGCGCCGCTCTGTTTGCCGAGGCGGCCGCACAGGCCGGCTGTCCGGTGCGCTTCGTGGGCGATGGCGTCGAGGTGGCGGCGGTGCGGCGGCTGAACCCCGATGCGGAACTTGCCGGCTGGCTGCCGCCCGACGCCGTGCTGGAGGAGGTGCGGCGGGCGCGGGCCTTGGTGGTTCCATCGCTGTGGTACGAGACGTTCGGGCTGGCCGCCTATGAAGCGCTGGCGAATGGCGTTCCCATCATCGTCAGCGACAATTGCGCGGCGGCGGAGGCAGTGCTGCCGGGAGAGAACGGTTTCCTGTTCCGCAGCGGCGATGCCGCCGACCTTGCCCGCTGCCTCCGACTGCTGTCCCACGACGCGGAGGTGGAGCGGATGGGCCGCAACGCGCATGACGGGTACTGGCGCGCGCCCTTCACGCTTGACCGCCATCTCGACCGGTTGGAGCAGGTCTATCGCGCGGCCCTCAGCGAGGGCATCGGTTCGCTGGGCCGGCTCGACCGGCGAACCCGGGCCTTCACGCCATGAGCGGCGGTCCCGGCTGCCGCATCGGCAGGCGCGCGCTGCTGGCAGCCACCCTCGCTCTGCCCGCCGCCAGAGCTGCCGCCCAAGCCGCCCAGGACAAGCCTTTGCGTCCGACCCCCGACCAGCCGCCGAGAAGCGGCCCAGCCCTGTCGATCCGCGAACGCGGCGCCATCGGCGACGGGCGCAGCCATCCTTTGTCGGAGCGTTACAAGAGCCTGGAGGCGGCACGGCGCGTCCATCCGCATGTCCGCTCCCTGGACCAGGAGTGCGATTGGGCGGCTCTGCAGGGCGCCGTGCTGGAACTGGCGCGCAGCGGACAGGGCGGGACGGTGCTGGTGCCGCCCGGCCATTACCGGCTGGATGGCGAGATCGTCCTGCCCAACCTCGACCGCTACGACGACGCCTTCAACGAGGTGGAGATCGTCGGCGCCGGCATGCGCGCCTCGCTGCTGTCCTGGCCGGAAGATCTGGGGCCGGGACGGTTTGCCATCCGGGCTGGCAGCCGACAGGGTATGCGCGACGACGACAAGGGCTATCAGCGCAGCCGCATCGCGCACATCAGCCTGCGCGGGCCGAAGCCCGGCAACCGGCCGGGCGATCCGCCGCCGGGCATGGACGGGCTGGCGCTGACCTCCCGCTTCCTGCTGGAGCGGGTCGGGGTGTTCGGCTTCCGCGCCGGGGTGGACGTCTGGCGCGACCATTCCTCGCTGATCTCCTGCCAGCTGACCAAGAACCACATCGGCGCCTATTGGTCGGCGGGGACCGACAGCTTCGGCGATCATCTGTTCCTCGACACCGACCTCGCCGGCAACACGCTGGCCTCCATCGCCGTGTCGCCGGAGAACGGCATCGACCATTCCAGCTTCATCTCCTGCCATTTCGGCTTCTCGCCCTACGCGATCCTGGCGGAGGACGGGCCGGCGAAGCGGACCTTCCTGTCCAACAACAAGTTCCTGGACTGCGCCTTCGAGGCCTGCGGCAACGGCTGGATCCAGGGGCCGATGGCGGAGATGTACGGCAATGTACTGATCGGGTGCAGCGGATCGCTGCTGCCGGGCTATCGCCTGGCCAAGCGGCCGGTCACCGGCCTGATCGTGGTGCGGGCGCTGGAGCGCAACGAGTTCACCGGCGGCAGCGCCAGCTTCGGCGACGGCACCAACGACCGCGCCGCCGACATCGAGACCGCCGCCATCGTCGCGGCTTCGGCCGTCGGCAACCGGTTCGACGATGCGGAACGGCTGATCCGCCTCGGCCGTGACGGCTTCGCCCCGGCTCTCGCCATCTCCGGCACCTGCCGCGCCAACCGGTTCGAGGCGTTGGACTGCTCCGGCGAGTTCCGCAAGGTCGGTGCCGGCGGGGTCGATGCCGGCAATCTGGTGCAGCGCGACTACGACCGGGTGCGCCGGCTGGAGCCCGACCGCCCGGCCGACGGCGTCGCCCTGACCTCGGCCTCCGCCGGCGGCGTCGTTCCCGTCGCGACCAGTGGAACCGTCCCGGTCGGCAAGACCCGAGCCGCCATCCGCATGGGCACCGTCCTGCGCCCCGGCAGCGGCACCCCCCAGCGTGTCGATCCCACCCCCGGACCGGCGGCGCCGGTCGGCATCGCGGTGACGGACGCAGCGCCCGGAACCGACAGCGTGGTCATGGAGCTGAGGTTGGAGTTGCGGTAAGGACGGCCGGTCAGGATGCCGACCCGGCGAACAGCCGCCGCCCGTCGACCGGCTGATCCGCCGGCCCAAGTTCCTCCAAAAGATCGGCATAGTGTCCGGCCGTCACCGACCAGTCCTGGCTCTCCGCGATGCGGCGGCCTGCCTCGCCCATGCGGCGGCGCAGTGACGGGTCCGCAGCAAGATCGTGCATCGCCCGCACCAGATCCCCATGCACGTCCGGGTCGTCCAGCAGGATGGCGGCGCCGTCCTCCAGCAGACGGCCGGCGCCGGCCAGCCGGGTGGTGACGACCGGCAGCCCGCTGGCCGCCGCCTCCAGCAGGACGAGACCGAAGGGTTCATAGCGGGTCGGAAAGACGAACAGGTCGGCCGCCCGCATCAGCGCCGCCACGTCGCGCCGGTGGCCGAGGAAGCGAACCCGATCCTCCACACCCAGCGCCCGCGCCATCGCCGGGAACGGGCCGCCGCGCTCGTCGCCGACCACCGCCAGCGCCAGATCGGGCACCTCGGCCAGCGCGCGCAGCACCCCGTCCAGATTCTTGCGGTCGCTGCGGGCGTCGCCGACGAACAGCGCCACCGGACGGCCGGTCGGCAGGCCGAACAGCGTCGGATCGGGCGTGCCCGGACGGAACTCCCGGACATCGACGCCATTGTCGATCACCCGCAGCCGGGCAGTCGCGATGCCGTCCCGGCGCAGTTCGTCCGCAACGGTCCGTGAGACGGCCACCAGCCGTCCGGCGCGGCGGAAGCTCCAGCGCTCGAAGCCGACATTCAGCAGGGTGTAGAGCGCGCGATAGAGCGACAGCGGCGAAACGCCCTTGCGGATCGGATGGGTGGCGGAGCGCATCCAGGCGGAATGGACGAAATGCACGGCATTCACGTCCGACCGCGCCCAACTGACGAAGCCGTTCACCACCACCCGGTCGATTCCCGCCTGCCGTTCCCGCGCCAAGGCCCGGCTCGCCCTCCAGGCGAACAGCTGGTCCTTCGCCAATTGCGTGGGCACACCGCCGCCGCTGACCGGGACCCAGCGCAAGCGGGGATGGCGCGCCAGTTCCTCCGCCAATTCCGACGCGATGGCGACGACCTCATGCCCGCGGCGGAGCAGTTCGTCGACCACAACGGCGTTCACACGCCCCTGTCCGTCATGCCGGACGATCTTCTGCGTGACGACGGCGATGCGCAGGGAAGCGGTGCGCATGGAACGATCTCCTGCCCGGTCTGATCGGCGGTATTTGCGGCGGTTCGTGCCGAAGTGGACCACGGCGCCGGCACCCACGCCAAACAAACGAAAGATATGGACACCACACAACAGGCTTAAGACTGTCGTTGTCTGACTCAGTCCTTCAGACACTAAAACATTCGCGGACTCAAAATCGATTTTTTTGGAAGAGTCAAAGATGAGTCAGAGTCATGTCCCAAGATTGACTCTCCATTCTATAGCGAATCCTGTGCGACTACTCCCAACGAGCAGGGTAATCCAACCGATACGGTTAACCCAGTCTAGCAAGATCTTAATATTCGATTAATGGGAGTCGTGCCGATGTCGCTCACCGGGTCCAATCTCATCGATGTCACCTTCGCGATCGACGCATGGGGACAAGCAGCCGGCGGCGTCTGGCCGCATCTGGCGCTCAAGCTCGACGGCGCGACCATCGGTCAGGCGACGGTGAACAGCAGCACCCTGGGGCGCTACACCATCTCCGCCAAGGTCGCGGCCGACAGCGCGCACAAGCTGCAGATCGTCTACGACAATGACGGCCTGTCGGGCGGCGTCGACCGCAACCTGTTCGTCCGCGCCGTCTCGGTGAACGGCACGTCGATCGCCGCCACCGATCCGTCGGTCACCTATGACAAGGGTGCGGTCGACGGAAAGGACGTGGTGAAGGGGCAGGAAGCCCTGTATTGGGGCGGCGCGCTGAACGTGCCGCTGCCGGCCTCGCTGTTCCCGGCGGCCGATATCGCCGATCCGGCGGCTGCGGTGCCGGCGGCGACGAAGTCCTACAGCGTCGTCGTCAACGCCTGGGGCAAGAGCGCCGGCGGCGTGCCGCCGCACTTCAAGCTTCTCGTCGACGGCAAGGCGGTGGGCGACGCCAAGGTGGCCGCCACCAGCCAGACCGCCTACAAATTCACGGTCGATCTCGACCCGACCCAGGCGCACAAGGTCCAGGTCCAGTACGACAACGACGCCGTCGTCAACGGCCAGGACCGCAGCCTTTTTGTCGGTTCGGTCGTGGTGAACGGTCACAGTGTCGCCTCCAACGCCGCCGGGGTCACCTATGACCGCGGCGCGCTGGACGGAAAGGACGTCATCTCCGGCCAGCAGGGCCTTTGGTGGAACGGCACGCTGAGCGTTCCCGTCACCAAGGACATGCTCGGCGGTACGACGACCACCACGCCCACGGCACCCACCCCGACTTCCCCGGCCCCGACTTCCCCTACCCCGACTGCGCCCGCCCCCACCACGCCGGCTCCGACGACGCCCACCACCACGCTGCCGAAGAACGACCACAGCGCCAGCGCCGGGGTCAGCAGCGACCGGCCGCCGCTGATGTCCGATGTGTCGACCATCTCCTGGGGTGCCGACCGCGGGCTGGCGCCGCAGCACCTGTTCTGGGAATCTGTGCCCGATTACTCCAACGCCGCCCACCTGAAGGAAACCCGCGACGTCGCCGCCGGTCATCTGTCCGACGGGGTGATGCCGCTGATCGGCCTGCAGCTGTGGGAGGATACCTTCACGGAGTCGCAGAACGGCGGTGAGTTCGCCAGCCTGGGCGGCCACAAGGCCTGGGTGTCCTGGGTCAAGGCGCATCAGCAGTATCTGGGCCGCGACGCCGAGGGCTACGTCCTGAACGCCGACAGCAGCAATCCCAGTGGCTGGGGCTATATCAGCCCGCTGATGCCGCTGGACGCCAAGGACGCGCCGGCCGGCTGGACCGGCGGCACCGCCCATTACGCCGACTGGATGGCCGACAAGCTGGGCCGCCTGTCGGCCCTGACCGGCACCCGCGGCTATGAGCTGGCCGACTTCTTCGACGGCAGCCCGCATTCCGGCGTGATGGACTTCTTCAACAGCCGCATGATCGCGGAGTTCAGCGCCAAGACCGGCATCAAGGTGGCGGGCAGCACGCTGGCGCAGCAGGCGGCGGACATCGTCGACAACCACCCGACCCAGTGGCTGGATTACTTCGTCGACGGCTGGGCCTATGGCTGGAAGGCGCTGGACGATGCCATCGTCAAGAACACCGGCCACGCCGCATGGCTGACCACCCAGGTGTCCTTCACCCCGGCGGCGATGCGCGAATTCGCCGGCGTCGACGCCCGCGTGATCGCCGACACGATGAACGAGAAGGACATCCTGTTCAACGTGCAGACCCTCGAACGCTTCGAGATGCAGCACAAGCAGGCGCCGGCCTCCTATGAGCAGGCGATGCTGGGCATCCATGCCGCCCGCGCGCCGGACGCCCATTTCGGCCACATGATGTCCTCGTCGGAGGATGATTACTGGGGTGCGGTGAACAGCCTCTACACCGGCGTGACCGGTACGGTGCGCGAGGAACTGGGCTGGGGCCGCCTGGAACAGACCTGGCTGCAGAGCGGCTGGACGATGATCGCCGACGACCAGGGCGGCGTCCGCCGCGCGGCGGAGCAGTGGTCGCGCAGCTATCACGATTGGGGCGAGGTGAAGCAGCCGTGGCTGGACATGCTGCGCGACATCGTGCCGACCCGTCCCTTCGGCCCGGCGCTCTATTACAGCGCCAATGCCGAGAAGGCGATGAACGCGCTGGAGCCCGACGGCAACGCCATCGGCAACGCCTATCTCGGCGAGCTGCTGGAGCCGATCACCAAGCTGCATGATGCCGGCGCGACCTTCGGCTATTACGTCAGCGACGCGGCCCTGCCGTCGATGACCAAGGCCAGCACGCCCAGCGCCTGGATCATTCCGCAGGCGACCTACGACGGCCACAACCTGTTCAGCGATGCCGAGATCGCCGCCCTGAAGGCCAAGGCGCCGGTCCTGATCGGCGACGAGACACTGAACTACCATTATCCGCTGACCTTCACCGACAAGGATCCGGACGCCCAGATCACCGGCTACGGCTTCTACGACCAGAAGGACCGGCTGATCGTCGTCGCCTCCGATCGGGTCGACTTCAACGACACCGCGGCACGCAAGGCGGTGGCCACCCATGTGGAGCTTCAGCTCGCCAACGGCCACTACACGGTCCAGGACCTGATCCACAACACCACGCAGAGCTTCGACGTGGTGAATGGTGTCGGCGGCTTCGACACCACCATCGCCCGCTGGGACACCGGCGTCTTCGCCATCACCCACGACATGGCGGCGTAAGGCGGAAGCCCGACGGCAGCCTGTCGAAACGAAAGCGGAGTCCCGTCCCGGCGGGGCTCCGTTTTCGTTTCCATGTTCAGTGAAAAATGTCCTGGCAAACTCTGTTTAAGAGTCTATATTATCGTCAGTGAACTGGCCCAGTGCAGACCGGCCCCAAGACGAGCCATCTAATATAAGTTGTCTTGCAAAGAACTTTTTCTTCTTTGGACGGCAATATCGTTTGGCTTCCTTTGCTTGGGACCTTCCCCACTCGGCGCAACCCGCCAGGGACGGACCTCGCTTCAGCGGGTAATCACTTCCATATTCGCGTGCGAGGATGACTTATTACTGCTGGCCTTCTGACGAAGGACTCTGCCCGGACAGTATGAGTTCACACCCCACTGAGCCTGGAACCATTCCAGAAGTGCAGCAGACAATGCCGTGAGTGCCGGATCATAGTTTGATCTAAATTCGATCGGGCGAGCACGAGAGGACCGATACAACGTGCACCGTCCATCGGATATGCGGCATTGCGCGGCCAGGCGTGGAGGTACCGGAGACTAGGGTGGCAACGGCCCGAACGGGGGGCCGAGGGGTGTACGCCGGACACGAGAATCCGGCAGACCTGAATTGCCATGTACCGGAGCCACCGACGTCGAAGCAAAGCGTCCAGGGGGGAATCCTTGCCTTCCGGCCGCGCGATACCGTCCGCCAATTCGTCTATTTCTTGGGGGAGACGGACATGTCCGATCGCATTCGTGTGATTGTTCACAACCAAAGCCGATTGCTGCGCGAATCCATCCTGAACATCCTGGACGACTGTTTCGAGGTCATTGATCCGCAAAGCCGCCTCGCAACCGGACTTTCACCCAAGCCGATGTGGAATGGCCGGACCAACGGCGGCCCCGACCGCTACTCCGACGGCCTGTCGGCCGGCGGGGCCGTGGCCACGCTGGAACCGCCGGCCGGCAACGGCGGTTCCGAACGGACGGCGGACATCGTCCTGTTCGACCTCGCCTCTCTGAAGACCGACGCCTGGAACTTCCGCAGTTGGTACGGCGAGCAGGCCAAGCTGGCGATGATCGCCGACGAGTTCTCCGCGCATCACATGCGGATGGCCCTGCGCTTCGGCGTGCGCGGCTATCTGCTGAACCGGATGGCCCCGACCGCCTTCGTGCTGGCGCTGCGCCTGATCCATGCCGGCGAGCCGGTGGTGCCGGAGGAGTGCTTCGACTATTTCTCCCCCACCGCGCTCCGCCGGGGCGGAGAGGACGGGGCGATGGCCCAGCACGAAAGCGAACTTCTGGGCTATCCCGGCCTCTACCCGCGCCACGCCCGTATCCTGAAGCTGATCATGGACGGATGCAGCAACAAGGAGATCGCGCGCGAGATGGGGATGACGGAGGATCTGGTGAAGCTGCATGTCCGCCACATCATGCAGACCATCAACGTCCGCAACCGCACCCAGGCCGCCCTCTGGGCCGCGCAGAGCGGCATCATCCAGGAGATGGAGTATTTCCTGGAACGGACGGCACCGTAACCCTGGCAGAAAGCGCGCGGGCGCCGGCATGGCGGCGCCCGTCCCTTCTTGGCTTCAGGCCGGCACCACGCTGTTGCTGAGGAAGGTCTCGAACTGGTCGACCGGCAGCGGCCGGCTGATGAGGTAGCCCTGGATGCGGGTGCAGCGCTGCAGGCGCAGCATATCGGCCTGTTCCTGCGTCTCCACCCCCTCGGCGATGGTGTCGAAGCCCAGGCTTTCGGCCAGATTGACGATGGTGCCGACAATGGCCGGATCGGTGGTCGACTTGACGATGTCGCGGACGAAGCTGCGGTCGATCTTCAGCGTGTCGATGGGGAAGCGCTTCAGATAGGCCAGCGAGGAATAGCCGGTGCCGAAATCGTCGATCGACAGGCGGACGCCGATGTCCTTCAGCCCGTTGAGGATCGTCACCGCCTTCTCGATGTCGCCGATCATGGCGCCTTCGGTCAGCTCCAGTTCCAACCGGTCGGCCGGAATTCCGGCGGACTCCACCACGCTGCGGACGAAGCCGACGAGGCGGGCGTCCTGGAACTGGCGCGGCGACAGGTTGACCGACACCGACGGGATCGGCAGACCGCGCTCGATCCAACCCGCCAGCCGGCGGCAGGATTCGATCAGCGTCCAGGCGCCGATTTCCCAGATCAAACCGGTTTCCTCGGCCAGCGGAATGAACTCCGCCGGGCTGACCATGCCTCGCACGGGATGGCGCCAGCGGATCAGCGCTTCCGCTCCGATGGTGCGGTTGCCGGCAAGGTCGATCTTCGGCTGGAAATGCAGTTCGAACTCGTCGCCGCCGCTGGCGCGGCGCAGATCGCTCTCCAGCCCCAGCGTAAAGCCCGACCGTTCGCGCATCCCGTTGTCGTAGAAGACGTATTTGTGCTCCGGATTGCGCTTGGCATGGTACATCGCCAGATCGGCGTTGCGCAGAAGCTGGTCCGCCGTCTCGCCGTCGTCGGGGTAGAAGGCGATGCCGATGGACGCGCCGCAGAACAGCTCCTGATTATGGACGCTGAACGGCTCCGACATCGAATAGAGCACCTTCTCGACCAGCCGGGCCCCGGCGGAACGATCGGCGGCGTCGGGTGCGACGATCAGGAACTCATCCCCGCCCAGCCGGCCGACCGTGTCGGTCATGCGCGTGCAGTTGCGCAGGCGCCGCGCCACCAGCTTCAGCAGTTCGTCGCCGGCATGGTGGCCCAGCGTGTCGTTCACCTGCTTGAAGCGGTTGAGGTCGAGGAAGGCGACGGCGACCTTGCTCTTGCCGCGCTGGGCGCGGACGATCGCCTCCTCCAGCCTTTCGCAGACCAGCCAGCGGTTGGGCAGGTCGGTCAGCCGGTCGAAGCTGGCCTGATAGCGGATCTGGTGTTCCTGTGATTTGCGCTGGCTGATGTCGGCGATGGTCAGGACATAATGTTCCAGCACGCCGCCCGGCGCGCGGACCGACGTCACCGACAGGGCGGCGGCAAAGGCGTCGCCGGAATGGCGGAAGCTGGTGACCTCCCCCTGCCAGCGCCCGGCCTGCCGCGCGGTGGTCCAGATGGCGTCGATGAACTCCCGCTCGTGCGAGCCGGGGGCGAAGAGGACCAGCGGCCGGCGCAGCAATTCTTCCCGCTGGAAGCCGGTCATGATTTCGTAGGCCGGGTTGATCGCCTGGACCGTCAGTTCCGGATCGACGATCAGGATGCCGTCGGCAACGCTGTCGAACACGGTGGCGAGCAGCCGGATCTTCTCCTCATGCTGCTTGCGTTCGGTGATGTCCTGGACGGTGCCTTCGTAATAGCGGATGCGGCCGGCGGCGTCGCGCACGCAGCGCGCGCTCTCCGAAATCCAGATGATGGAGCCGTCGCGGCGGAAGACGCGCGCCTCGAAACTGTGGACCCGGTCCTGGCGGGCCATCAGGTCGGCGAAGGCCTCGCGCTTGCCGGGATCGACATAGAGCTGACAGGCAATGTCGGTGAGGTTGGCGATCAGGTCTTCGGGCGAAGCATAGCCATAGATGTCGGCAAGAGCCGGATTGACCCGCAGGTAACGGCCGTCGACAGTCGTCTGATAGATGCCCTCGACAGCATTTTCGAAGATGCTGCGATACTGTTCTTCCGTCTCGTGACTCATCGTGCGCGCCTCATCCGACGCCAATCCCGAACCGCCTGGAAAAAACATAAGCCTGCAACTCAAACAACGATTGTGGAACTTCCGCTTTTCCGCAATGCGGCAAAGTAGACGTCGGTTCGGAGAGACTCGTCAAGCGACATCGCCGATACTGTCTCACAATATGGAGGGAAATTATAACAAAAAGGTAACCGAACCTGACCCATAGGCGGACCGGCCTCGCCTGTTTTCGGCCAAAGCATTGATGCGGAACGATAGTCTTCTCTGGAACGGTTAAAGATCTGAAAGACTTTAGCCCAACCGCGGCACGGTTGACGACGGCAAGCCTGCCGGGTCTCACAATCCTTCCTATACCAATGGCTGTTTTTTATTCATCGCCGCACAGTCTTTGGGCAATTGCGGCTCCACGTCACATCGCGACTGGAAGGGCGACCGGCGAATTGCGCCGGATTTCCGGCATCCGTGCAGTTGGCACATCGCGTGCAGTGCTTTTCCCCGTTCAAGCCAACGGCGGTTTGACCCGCGCGGGACCAATGACCGGGGCCCGCACCCAAATCACACGCAGCGCGTCTTTCCTCCCCCGCCCCGCACCGGACCGGTGCCGCGCGGGCTTCACCGGACGCTGCGTGCCGCTCCTTCAGCGCTTGTTCCAAGGGGACTCGTCATGTCGTATCTGGTGCCCTCCGAGTTCGTCACCAAAATGGTGGATGCCGGCGAATCCAAGATTTTCATGTCCACCCGCGACACCGTCATCCGCGCCTATATGGCCGGGGCGATCCTGGCGCTGGCGGCGGTCTTCGCCGTCACGGTCACGGTCCAGACGGGCTTCCCGATCATCGGCGCCATCCTGTTCCCGGTCGGATTCTGCATGCTGTATCTGCTGGGCTTCGACCTGCTGACCGGCGTGTTCGTGCTGTCGCCGCTGGCGCTGATCGACAAGCGGCCGGGCGTCACCATCGGCGGCGTGCTGCGCAACTGGGGGCTGGTGTTCATCGGCAACTTCCTGGGCGCGCTGACGGTCGCGGTGATGATGGCCGTGGTCTTCACCTATGGCTTCTCCACCCCGCCGGACAAGGTCGGCACCGTCATCTCGCACATCGGCGAGAACCGGACCCTGGGCTATGCCCAGTATGGCGCGGCCGGCATGCTGACCATCTTCCTGCGCGGCATGCTGTGCAACTGGATGGTCTCCACCGGCGTCGTCGGCGCGATGATCTCCACCTCGGTCAGCGGCAAGGTGATCGCCATGTGGATGCCGATCATGCTGTTCTTCGGCATGACCTTCGAGCATTCGGTGGTGAACATGTTCCTGTTCCCGTCGGCGATGCTGATGGGCGGCAACTTCTCGATCATGGACTACATGATCTGGAACGAGCTGCCGACGGTGCTGGGCAATCTGGTCGGCGGTCTGGCCTTCACCGGGCTGACGCTCTACGCCACCCATGTCCGCACGGCGCCGAAGCGCCGCCTGCACCAGGCCGGCCTGCAGCCCGCCGAATAAGACCCTCTGCCCGTCATCCCGTCACCACCCCGGTCCGCCATGGGCCGGGGTTTTCCTTGCCAAGGGCGGACATCGTGCCAAGTGCCGACATCGTAAAAGAGCTGCGGATCTCCATCGGCCAATGTTCCGACAAGGGGCGGAAGGAGGCCAATCAGGATTTCCACGGAGCGTTGATCCCGACGCCGCCGCTGCTTGGCATGAAGGGGATCGCGGTGGCGCTGGCCGACGGCATCAGCAGCAGCCGGGTCAGCCACATCGCCAGCGAAACCGCGGTGAAGAGCTTCCTGACCGACTATTACTGCACGCCGGAAAGCTGGTCGGTGAGGACCTCGGCGCAGCGGGTGCTGGCGGCGGCCAACAGCTGGCTGCACGCCCAGAACCGGCGCAGCGAATACCGCTACGACCAGGACCGCGGCTTTGCCTGCACGCTCAGCGCGCTGGTGCTGAAATCGGCCACCGCCCATCTGTTCCATGTCGGCGATTCCCGCATCTACCGCATCGCCGGTCGCGCGCTGGAGCAGCTGACCACCGACCACCGGGTGGTGGTGTCGTCGGAGGTCAGCTATCTCGGCCGGGCGATCGGCGTGGTGCCGCATGTGGAGATCGATTGCCGGGAACTGCCGGTGGAAGCCGGCGACGTCTTCCTGCTGGCGACCGATGGCGTCTATGAGCATGTCGATGCCGATTTTTTAATCAACGCCATCGCCGACCATGGCGACGACCTCGACCGCGCGGCCCGACTCGCGGTGGAGGAGGCGCTGCGGCGGGGCAGCACCGACAACCTGACGCTCCAGATCGTGCGAATCGACGCGATCCCCGATGCGGATGCCGACGACCTGCTATCGCGGCTGTCCGACCTGCCCCCACCGCCCCTGCTGGAACCGGGGGCCGAGTTCGAGGGCTACCGCATCCTGCGCGAACTGCACGCCAGCAGCCGCAGCCATGTCTATCTGGCCCAGGATGGAGCCAGGGAGGGCGCAGGCGGTCCCGCCGTGGCGCTGAAGGTGCCGGCCATCGACCGGCGCGACGACCGCGCCCATCTGCGGCGCTTCCTGATGGAGGAGTGGATCGCCCGGCGGATCAACAGCCCGCATGTGCTCAAGGCCCCGCCGCAGAGCCGGCCGCGCCGCTACCTCTTTGTCGTCACCGAGTATCTGGACGGCCAGACGCTGACCCAGTGGATGCGCGACCACCCCGGCCCCGACCTGCCCACCGTGCGCGCCATCGTCGAGCAGATCGGCAAGGGGCTGCAGGCCTTCCACCGGTTGGAGATGCTGCACCAGGACCTGCGGCCCGACAATGTGATGATCGACCGGACCGGGACGGTGAAGATCGTCGATTTCGGATCGGTCCTCGTGCCCGGCATCCTGGAGACGATGCCCGACGCCGACCGCGGCGAAATTCTCGGCACCCTGCAATACACCGCCCCCGAATATCTTCTGGGCGAAGGCGGAACGCCGGCCTCCGACCTCTATGCGCTGGGGGCCATCGCCTATCAGATGCTGACCGGCCGCCTGCCCTACGGCGCCGACGCGGCGACCGCCACCACGCGGGCGCGCCAGCGCAAGCTGGTCTACCGCACGGCGCTCAGCGACCAGCGCGACATCCCCGCCTGGCTTGATGGCGTGCTGCGCAAGGCGGTCCATCCGGACCCGGCCAAGCGCTATCAGGAATTGTCGGAGTTCCTGTACGACCTGCGCCACCCGCGCAAGCATGCCGCGGGAACGCGGCGCCGGCCGCTGATCGACCGCAACCCGCTGGCCTTCTGGCAGGGGTTGTCGGCGCTGCTGGCGCTGGCGGTGCTGGTCCTGCTGGCCGGACGGGTCTGAACCGCCCGCCAGCAGGACGAACGCGCAATCAGTGCCCGTGGGCGACCTTGGCGCCTTCCTTCAGCTTGTAGAGGCGCGAGCAGTAGGGGCATTCGACCTGCCCTTCGCGATCCAGCGTCAGATAGACCAGCGGATGGCCCAGCGCGCCGCCGCCGCCGTCGCACCCGACGGTCGAGGTTTCAACAAGGATCGTCTCGGTCGGCTGCATGGCAGTCATCCTCTGTTTTGACAGGCGCGCCGGTTCACGCCATCGTGGACACGCCCGCTGTCCGGGCCCCCCGATCGGGGTTCCGCGCGCGCGGGCCGGATGATACCCATCGCGCGCCGCGGATCAACGGGGGAAACCACCGGACTCGCGGGCTTTTTCGTCAACCGCAATCATCATGGTTCAGGATCAATGGCCGCGCCCACCGATACCCCCACGCCCGTCTCGCTTCCGGCCAACGCCGTGGAGCTGCGCGGCCTGACCAAGATTTACCAGCCGACCGGCAAGGCCGGGCCGAAGCATGCGCTGAAGGGCATCGACCTCGCCATTCCGCGCGGGTCGCTGTTCGGGCTGCTCGGCCCCAACGGCGCCGGCAAGTCGACGATGATCAACATCCTCGCCGGGCTGGTGAACAAGACCGGCGGCACCGCCACCATCTGGGGCCACGAGGTGTCGGAGCATCCGCGCCGCGCCCGCGCCTCCATCGGCGTGGTGCCGCAGGAACTGAACATGGACCCCTTCTTCACCCCGCGCGAGATGCTGGAGCTTCAGGCCGGCCTCTACGGCGTGCCGAAGAAGGAACGCCGGACGGAGGAGCTGCTGGAGGCCGTCGGGCTGGCCGACAAGGCCGACGCCCATGCCCGCTCGCTGTCCGGCGGCATGAAGCGCCGCCTGATGGTGGCGAAGGCGATGGTCCACACCCCGCCCGTGCTGATCCTCGACGAGCCGACCGCCGGCGTCGACGTGGAACTGCGCCGTCAGCTCTGGGAGTATGTGCGCACGCTGAACAAGTCCGGCACCACCGTCCTGCTGACCACCCACTATCTGCAGGAGGCGGAGGAGCTGTGCGACACCATCGCCATCATCAACCACGGGCAGGTGGTGGCGTGCGAGCCGAAGACGACCCTGCTGCGCCGGGTCGACAACAAGGCGCTGTGCCTGACGCTCGACCGTGATCTGACCGCCGCCCCGGCCTCGCTGGAAGGGTATACGGTGGAACTGCCGGAGCCGCGTCGGTTGATCGTCCGCTATCAGCCCAGCCGCCAGCGCGCCGGCGCCATCCTGTCGGCGCTGGCCGCTTCGGGAATCGGGATCGTCGATGTCACGACCGAGGAATCGGATCTCGAGGATATATTCCTCCAACTGACGGGTGGTGCGCACAGCGACACAGGGGTAATCCATGCGGCATAGCGGATCGGCGGCTGTCGGCTTGGCGGCTGTTCTGGGGTTGGGGCTTCTGCTTGGCGGCTGTGCCGCGGATTTCCAGCCGATGGGAACGGCCGTCGTCCAGCCGCAGCTGAACGACCGCGTGCTGATCGCCGCCGACGGCTTCGAGCTGCCGATGCGCTCCTGGCTTCCGGCCGACGGCCGTGTGCGGGCCGCGGTGGTGGCCCTGCACGGCTACAACGACTATTCCAACGCCTTCGACGGCGCCGGCCGCGACTTCGCCGCAGCCGGCATCGCCACCTACGCCTACGACCAGCGCGGCTTCGGCGCCACCCGTGAACGCGGCGTCTGGGCCGGCACCCCCACCCTGGTCAGTGACGCCCGCACCGCGGTGGATATGGTGCGCAGGCGCCATCCCGGCGTCCCGGTCTATCTGATGGGCGAGAGCATGGGCGGGGCGGTGGTGCTGACCGCGATGACCGGCCCCAACCCGCCCAAGGTCGACGGCACCATCCTGGTCGCCCCTGCCGTCTGGGGCCGGCAGGCGATGGGCTTCTTCCCGCGCGCCGCCCTGTGGATCACCTACAACCTCGTGCCGGGCATGGTGGTGCATCCGCCGCAGGACCTCGGCATCCATCCGTCCGACAACATCGAGATGCTGCGGGCGCTGGGCCGCGACCCGCTGGTCATCAAGGGCTCGCGCGTCGACGCGCTGGAGGGGCTGACCGATCTGATGGGCAGCGCGCTCGACGCCTGCCAGCGCCTGCAGACGCCTTCGCTGGTGCTCTACGGAGCGCATGAGGAGGTTCTGCCGCCGCGGCCGGTGGAACGCGCGCTGAAGGATTTCGAGGCGGGCGGGCGTCATGTCGTCGCCGTCTATCCCGACGGCTACCACATGCTGCTGCGCGACCTGAAGGGCAAGCTGGTCGTCAACGACGTCATCGCCTGGATCGAGAACCCCAAGGTGCCGCTGGCGAGCGGCGCCGACCGGGCGCCAAGGGCGTTGCTGGCGGCCAAGTAAAGGGCTGCTACAAATTGTCACACAGACCTGCGCAATTGCCGGCGAGGCGGATTGTTCCTATTCCGTCGTGATCCATGGCATTTGCGGAGGATGCACTATGAATGAAGATCCCGCTCCCGACCTGCGGCTGTCTCCGGCGGAGGTCGAGGCGATGGCTGCCGAATTCAAGGTTTCGCCGCTGTGGGTGCGGCTGGCGCTGCTGTTCCGGCCGGCCAACCGCGCGGCCTTGGTGGCGCTGGTGGCCTGGGCCAGCGGATTGCCGCTTCCTCCTACCTGAAAGGCGCATGCGGCGGCATGGGACCTTTGCAGCCAAAGGTATAGTATCCCTTAGGACCAAAGCAACTCTGCCACTTTCAGCGGTTGAGGCTTAAGGTACCGCATAAGCGGACACCGAACGTCCCCGTTGGGAGGAACCATGCACAGCGTCGAATCCCAGGTTACCCCGTCCGGCGCCCCCCGCGCCGCGGCGACTGCCCAATCGACCATGTCCTCTACCATGGATGTCCAGGTCATCGCCGACCGCTACGGCTGGACCACCCCGATGGCGCGCTGGTGGATGGCCTTCGCTTATTCATCCGTCGGCCACAAGCCGGAGGCGATGATCGCTTTTCTCGACAAGACCGTCGGCGGCGTGACGATGATCCGGCGGCGCTGAGGTCGGCGGACAGACGAGATTGAGAAAAAGCGGCCCTGCGGGGCCGCTTTTTTCTTATCTGGCTTATCGAAAAGTTAGACCCCCACCTAACCTCCCCCGCTGGGCGGGGGAGGGACTGCCGCCGAACGCCGACAAAGGTCCATTTCCCTCCCCCGCCCAGCGGGGGAGGGTCAGGGTGGGGGTAAGTGCGTGGCTCACACCCCCGGCGGTACGATCCGCCAGATCGCCGCGGGGTTGCGGTGGGGGTCCAGCCAGACATGCTGGAACTTGCCGATCCAGGTGAAGCGGTGGCCGCTGAACAGATCCTCCACCTGGACATGGGCGCCGTCGGGCAGGCCCAGTTCCCACAGCGGAATCTCGATGGTTCCGCCATGGCCGTTGTGGGGATCGAGGTTCACCGCGATCAGGATCACATTGTCCTTCGCCGCCGTCATCTTGCCGTAGAGCAGGATGTTGTCGTCGAAGGCGTTGTAGAAGCGCAGATTGGTGAACTGCTGCAGCGCCGGGTTCTCGCGGCGGATGCGGTTGATGGCGGTGACGTAGTCGCGGATGTTGCCGGGCTTGTTCCAGTCCCAGTGCCGGACTTCGTACTTCTCCGAGTGGTTGTATTCCTCCTTGCCGGGATAGGCTTCCGCCTCGCACAGCAGGTAGGGGCCGTAGAGACCGTACACGCCGGCCAGCGTCGCCGCCAGCACCGCCCGCATCATATGCGCCGGCCGGCCGCCATGGGTCAGGATCGGCGGCAGGATGTCGGGCGTGTTGGCGAAGAAGTTCGGCCGCATGTACTCCCGCGATTCACTCTGCGTCAGCTCCGTCAGATACTCGGTCAGCTCCGGCTTGGTGGTGCGCCAGGTGAAGTAGCTGTAGGACTGGGTGAAACCGACCTTCGCCAACCGCTTCATCAGCTTCGGCCGGGTGAAGGCCTCGGCCAGGAACAGGGCATCGGGGTAGCGGTCCTGCACCTCGCGGATCATCCATTCCCAGAAGGGGAAGGGCTTGGTGTGCGGATTGTCGACGCGGAAGATGCGGACACCCTCCTTGCACCACATCAGCACAACGTCGCGCAGCGCGTACCACAGGTCCGGATAGGACTGGCGGTAGAAGCTGACATTGACGATGTCCTGGTACTTCTTCGGCGGATTCTCGGCGTAGCGGATGGTGCCGTCGGGCCGCCAGTAGAACCAGTGCGGATGCTCCTTCACCCAGGGATGATCCGGGGAGCACTGGACCGCGAAGTCCAACGCGATCTCGATGCCATGGCGCTTGGCCTCGCGCACCAGCCGGCGGAAGCTGTCGAAGTCGCCGATCATCGGATCGATGGCGTCGTGCCCGCCCTCCTCCGCGCCGATGGCATAGGGCACGCCGGGATCGTCGGGTCCGGGATTCAGCGTGTTGTTCTTGCCCTTGCGGAAGGCACGGCCGATGGGATGGATCGGCGGGAAATACAGCACGTCGAAGCCCATGTCGCGCACCATGGGCAGCAGGTTCACCACGTCATCGAAATTGCCGGGACGCGACGGGTCGGGCGAGGCGGAACGCGGGAAGATCTCGAACCACGCCGAATAGGCGCCGGCGGTACGGTCGACATAGACCTCCAGCTCGCGCACATAGCGCGACTTGTACTGCCGCTCGCCATACCGCTTCATGACGCGGCGCGGCTCGTCCGACAGGGCGTAGTCGATGGCCTCGCGGCCGGCCAGCGACTGCATCCGCTCGATCACCGCCTCCAGCGCGGCGCGGCCGTCACCATGGTTCAGGTCCAGCGCCTGCTCGACGAAGCGGCGGCCCTCCACCAGTTCCAGATCGACGACCATGCCGGCATCGACCTTCTTCTTGAAGTCGGCCCGCCAGCTCTCCCAGACGTCGCGCCACGCCTCGATGCTGTAGGTGTAGCGGGCGTTGCGGGTTAGCGGCACGTTGCCAACCCAGCGGTCGTTCTCGTGGAAGCGCATCGGCGCTTCGCTCCACTCCTCGTCGCCGTCCGCCTTGTACATGACGGAGGCGGCGAGCACGAAGGTGCCGTCGGTGTAGATGTCGGCCCACACCTCCATCACGTCGCCGACCGCGCGCTTGATGGCGAAGCGGCCGCCGTCCAGCTCCGGATAGACATTCTCGATGGTCATGCGGCCGGCGGCGATGGAATCCATCCACTCCCGCTCCTCCACGTCGTGCAGCTCGACCGGGTGGCTGCGGGCGGCGCGGGCGCGGAAGACGCGCAGTTCCATCGGGCGCAGCATCATCGGCGCGCCGGGTTCCATCGGCAGTGGCTCGGCCTCCGGCGTCACATCCTCGAACGCCTCATAGGTGCCGCCGGTGGCGGCCAGCACCGGACCGACGTCCAGCATGTGCGGCCGGTTCTCGTCCGGGTTCAGCACCAGGATGGCGCAGCCGTCGGGCTGGTCGAGCGCGGCGCCGTCCACCTGCCGGATCAGCCCCAGCACCGGGCTGTGTGGCGAGGTCACGCGGCGTTGCGGCCCCTCGACATTCAGCGCCGGAGTGGCGGCCTTCATGGCATTGACCGCGCCGATGAAGCCGGTCAGGTCCAGCTTCGGCTGCTCCCAGTCGGCAGGGCTGGTCCGCACCACGTCCAGCTTGCGGGTGAATCCGTATTCGTAACCGATCGGCATCAGCACGCCGGTGGAGAAGCTGGCGGCGAACAGATAATGCATCTTCAGCTGGGCGGCGAGCCGCACCGCGTCCTGGCTGCCGACCTCCGCCGCCAGCCGGTCGGTGTCGTGGCTTTCCGGGAAGGCGATGGACGGCGCGATCCAGCGGAATTCGTCATACTGGTCCAGCAGCCAGTCGGCCTTGAAGTCCCACCATTTGGCGCTGTTGAACAGGAAATCGAAGCCGGCGCCGCACAGCTCGCGCACCTGTTCCACCGTGCAGCCCAGCGTTTCGGCGAAGAACTTCACCTCCGGGTTCACGGCGTGGGCGGCGTCGATCAGGCTCTTCCACACCTCCGCCGGCACCTGATAGGCGGCATCGCAGCGGAAGCCCTTCACGCCCAGCCCGATATAGTGGCGCAGATAGTCGGACCAGTAGCCGATCAGCCCGGCCCGCGACTCCGCCCGGTCATAATCCAGCGAAGCGAGGTCGCCCCACACCGTGACATGGGCGGTGTTGTTGGGATCGACGGCACCCGGACGGTGCAGGTCACCATCGGGGCCGCGCTTGTACCAGTCGGGATGGCGGTCGACCAGCAGGGCATCGCGCGAGGTGTGGTTGATGACGAAATCCATCATCACCGACTGGCCGTGCGCCTCGGCATCGGCCGTGAAGCGGCGCAGCAACTCGTCATCGCTCTCGTGCGAGCCGCCGCGCAGCGCGTCATGCAGCCGATAGGGATCCTTCACCGCATAGAGGCTGCCGGAGAATCCCGGCTGATGGATCGGGTTCAGGAAGATCCAGTCGAATCCCATCCCCTGGATCCGCGGCAGGTGCCCGGCCCAATCGCGGACCGGACCGACCAGAGTCGGAAACAGGTTGTAGATGCGTGGTCCGACGATGCTCATGGAACCCCCTTCCTTGGGCCTGCTTCTCCGTTGACAGCCGCCGGTCCCCGTTGTGGGATCGACGAAGCGACATCGTTGCCGTTCCCTTCCGGAACGCACCGATGCCCACGCTGCGGCCGACACCGTGCTCCCGCCGGTAACCGGTTGGGGCGGTGAAGGTTCCGCCTGCCGCATATGGCAACCCGCAACGGATACCACCAGCACAGGATGCACCTAATGGCCGAGAAGCCCGGCAAGGTCTCGAAAATCCGCCTCGGTAAACTGGACCAGAAGAAGGTACGGATCGAAACGGCGGAGGAGTACGATCGCCGACTCGGCAAGCTGCAGAAGGAACTGCTGCACATCCAGCAGACCTATTGGCACGAGAAACGCCGCGCCATCGTGGTGTTCGAAGGCTGGGATGCCGCCGGCAAGGGCGGGGCCATTCGTCGCATGACCGAACCGCTCGACCCCCGCGGCTTCCATGTCTGGCCGATCTCCGCCCCCACGGCGGAGGAACAGGGAAAGCATTACCTGTACCGCTTCTGGACCAAGCTGCCGGCGGCGGGCACCTTCGCCATCTTCGACCGGTCGTGGTATGGCCGCGTCATGGTGGAGCGGGTGGAGAAATTCGCCACCAAGGACCAGTGGAAGCGCGCCTATGACGAGATCAACGAGTTCGAACGGCTGCTGACCGACGACGGCGTGCGCATCATCAAGCTGTTCCTGCACATCACCCCGGAAGAACAGCTGGAACGCTTCCGCGAGCGGATGAAGAATCCCTACAAGCGCTGGAAGCTGACGGAGGAAGACCTGCGCAACCGCGCCAGATGGGACGATTACGTCAAGGCGGCCGAGGCGATGTTCGACCGCACCTCCACCCCCCAGGCGCCCTGGCATGCGGTGGAGGCGAACTCCAAATGGTTTGCCCGCCTCAAGGTGCTGGAGATCGTCACCGCCGCCCTGAAAGAGGGCGTGAACATCGCCCCTCCCCCCGTCAACGGCAACGTCGCCCGCATTGCCGCGGAGGTGCTGGGTATCGAACCCGACCTGCCGGTTTCAGGCGTTTCCGACGAGGAGCGGAGCGGCCAGGAGTAAGGCGCCGCCGCTCAGATCACGCCAGGTACCACCCCCGGTACCACCCACGGCCGCCGCTCGGCGTCGCGCCGGTCGAAGAGGTCGATGGCCTCCTGGTGGCGCAGGGTCAGCGCAACGTCGTCGAGCCCTTCGATCAGGCACTCCTTCTTGAAGGCGTCGATGGCGAAGGGCAGCGGCCGTTCGTCCGGACCGGTCAGGGTCTGGGCCGGCAAATCCACGGTGACAGCGGCGCCCGGCGCTTCCTGCAGCTGGCGGCGCAGGGTGGCCACCGCTTCCTCCGGCAGGGTGACGGTCAGCAGGCCGTTCTTGGCGGCGTTGGCGGCGAAGATGTCGCCGAAGCTGGGGGCGACGACGCAGCGGAAGCCCCCGTCCACCAGCGCATAAACCGCCCCCTCCCGCGAGGAGCCGCAGCCGAAGTTCCGGTCGCTCACCAGGACGCGAGCCCCGGCATAGGCCGGGTCGTCCAGCGGGAAGCCCGGCTTGCGCTCGTCATGGAACAGGAAATTGCCGTAGCCGGCGCTGCGCGGCTTCTTCAGGAAGCGGGCGGGCAGAAGCTGATCGGTGTCGATGTTGGCGATGTCGAGCGGCACCGCCGGCGCGGTCAACGTGACGAAGGGGTCCATTCTACGAGGCTCCCAGCTTGCGGACATCGGTGAGCTTGCCGGTCGCGGCGGCGGCGGCGGCCATCGCCGGGCTCATCAGATGCGTGCGGGCGTTCGGCCCCTGGCGGCCGGGGAAGTTGCGGTTGGTCGTGGAGGCGCAGCGCTCCCCCGCCGGAACGAGGTCGCCGTTGATGCCCACGCACATGGAGCAGCCGGGTTCTCCCCATTCCAGCCCGGCGTCGATGAAGACGCGGTCCAGCCCCTCCGCCTCGGCCTGTCGGCGCACCGGGACCGAGCCCGGAACCACCAGCCCCGGCACCACGGCGCGCCGTCCGCGCAGCACCTCGGCGGCAGCGCGCAGATCCTCCAGCCGGGCATTGGTGCAGGAGCCGATGAAGACGCGGTCGATGGGCACCTCCTCCAGCGCCATTCCGGGGGCGAGGCCCATATAGTCCAGCATCTTGCGCATCTGGCCGGCGCGCACCGGATCGGCCTCCGCACCGGGGTCGGGAACCGCCGCCGTCACCGGAACCGCGGTTTCCGGGCTGGTGCCCCAGGTCACGGCCGGGGCGATGGCGGCGGCATCCAGCGTGACCTCGCGGTCGAAGACGGCACCATCATCGCTGGGCAGGGTCCGCCAATGCTCCACCGCCCGATCGAACAGCGCGCCCTTGGGGGCAAAGTGCCGCCCCTCGATCCAGGAGAAGGTGGTGTCGTCGGGGGCGATCATGCCGGCACGGGCACCGGCCTCGATCGACATGTTGCAGACGGTCAGCCGGCCTTCCATCGACAGGGCGCGGATGGCGCTGCCGGCATATTCGATGACATGGCCGGCGGCCCCGTCGGCGCCGATGGCGGCGATCACCGCCAGGATCAGGTCCTTGGCCGTCACATGCGGCCCCAGCACCCCGTCCACTGTGATGCGCATCGTCTTCGGCCGGCGCTGCCATAGGGTCTGGGTCGCCAGCACATGCGACACCTCGGTGGCGCCGATGCCGAAGGCCAATGCCCCGAAGGCGCCGTGGGTGGAGGTGTGGCTGTCGCCGCAGACGATGGTCAGGCCGGGCAGCGTCAGCCCCTGTTCCGGCGCCATCACATGGACGATTCCCTGCGCGGGATCGTGCAGCCCGAAATGGCGCAGTCCGTGGCGGCCGGCATTGGCCTCCAGCATCGTCACCATGTTGGCGATCTCGGGATCGGCGATCGGCTTGGACCGGCTGTGCGAGGGCACGTAATGGTCGGCGACGGCGAAGGTCAGCTCCGGCCGGCGCACCTTGCGCCCGGCATGGTCGATCATGCCGAAGGCATGGAAGGAGCCCTCGTGCAGGAAATGACGGTCGATGGCGAGCAGGGCTTGACCGTCGGGCCGGGTGGCCACGACATGAGCATCCCAGACCTTTTCGAACAGGCTGCGTGGCTGTTGCGTCATTGGGTTTCCTCACTAACGGCACCGGCTGCAGCCGTCCCGGCGATGCGCCCCAGCGCCACCGCGGTCAGCAGGCCGTTACCGGACAGATAGCCGGACGCCTTGGACCCCGACACGCCGCAGGCGGCCCCGCCGGCGGCATAGAGGTTGGGCAGCGGCGTGCCCTGCCCGTTCAGGACGCGCGCGTCGTCATCGACGACCAGCCCGCCCTGGGTGTGGAACAGCGCACCGGTGACGCGAACGGCCCGGTAGGGCGCCACCAGCGGGGCCGAGCCGGCGAAGCTGCGGCCGAAGCCGTCGGTTCCACCCGCCGCCTTCAGCCGGTCAACCTCTGCCAGCGTGGCGGCCAGAGCATCGGCGTCGATCTTCATCAGGCGGGCAAGTTCGGCGGGGGTGTCGGCGCTCAGGACAGCACCCATCGCCTCGGCCTGCCGGAAATCTTCGAACTGCCGGGCGATCCCGGCAATGCGCTCGTCGAAAACGGTCCAGGCGATGCCGTCCGGCTGCCGCAGCACGATGGCGGCCTGCTCCGAATAGCCCTGCGCCTCGTTGGAAAAGCGCCGGCCCTCCGCATTCACCTGCACGCCGCCCTCGGTGATCGTCGCCCAGGTGACGAGGATGCCCGCGGGATGGGCGACGGAGCCATGGCCCTGGTGCCCCGACAGATGCCGGGTGGCCGCGCCCAGCGCCTGCCCCCACAGCAGCGCGTCGCCCTGGTTGCCGGGATGGCCGAAATAGAGCGCGTCGGCCAGTTCCGGCACATGCCGCTCGACCAACGCCTTGTTACCGCCATAGCCGTTGCAGGCGAGCACCAGAGCGCCGCAGCCGACCCGCTCGACGCTGCCGTCGGGCCGGGTGATTTCGACGCCGCGCACGGCCGGTCCATCGGCATACAGCGCCGTGACATGCGCCTCGCACAGCACGTCGATGCCGGCTGCCTCGACGGCGCCGCGCAGGCGGTCGATCAGCTCAGCCCCCGACCGGCTGGGCAGCCCGTGCATGCGGCGGGCGCTGTGGCCGGGATAGCTGAAATTGTCCACCACCGAGAAGGGCAGCCCATAGCGGTCGGCCAGCCATTCCAGCGCCGGCCCCACCGCCTGCGCGACGCGGGCGACCTCGGCCGGGTCGGGTTCGCCCTTCGCCTTGGCGATGATGTCGGCGGCGAAGCGCTCCGGGCTGTCCTCGATCCCGGCATCGCGCTGCCAGCGGGTGCCCGGCGCCGGGATCAGCCCCGCCGACAGGGCCGTGGAGCCTTGGGGCAGCGCGTCGCGCTCCAGCACCAGCACGCCGGCGCCCTGCTCATGGGCCGCCAGGGCCGCGACCATCCCGGCCGCCCCGCCGCCGATCACGACCACGGGAACGGTGAACTCGAATTCCACGCCGTCGGCGGGCAGGATGCGGCTCATGAGGTCGCCACCTCCTCCAGCATCGCGGCGACCGTCGCCACCCGGCAGACCGGGCGCAACGCGGCGACGGAGACCTCATGCACCTCGCGGCTGAAGGCGGCGCAGCCGTCCTCCAGCAGGATGGTGTCGAACTCGCGGACATGGGCGTCGCGCACGGTGGAGGCGACGCCGCCGTTGGTGACGATGCCGCAGACAAGCAGCCGCTCCACCCCGCATTTCCGCAGCACCCATTCCAGGCGCGACATGTAGAAGGCGGAATAGGCGACCTTCTCCACCTCGACATCGACGGGTTGGAGCGCGTCGACCGTGCGATGCCCCCAGCTTCCGGGCTTGAAATCGCCCTTGGTCAGGAAGGGGCGCAGAGCCTTCAGGTGCGGGGAGATCATCGGCTCACCGCCGCGTCCGGGCACCAGGGTGAAGTTGGTGGAGATGACCCAGCCGCCGCGCGACCGCAGCAGATCGGCCAGCGGCTTCACCCGCTCCGGCAGCGCCAGAATTTCCGGCGCCGTCTGCCCGGCGCGGCCATAGGCGCCGTCCGGATGAATGAAGTCGTTCTGCAGGTCGCAGACCAGCAGGGCGGTGCGCTCGATGGGAATGGCGGTGGCGCTCATGGGGCGCTCCTTTCCACGATGACGTTGCCGAAGCCGTCGACGCGGGCGGACAGGTCGGGGTCGATAACGGTGGTGGCGTCCGGCTGCTCCAGGATCGCCGGCCCCTGGATCACGGCACCGACCGGCAGGTCGAGCCGGTTGTAGACGGCAGTCTCGTGCCAGGCCCCGTCGAACCACACCGGCCGCGATCCGGCATGGGCACCCTCCACCGTCGTCCCAGCCGCCGGAGCCAGGGCGGAGAGGTCGAAATGCGGGCGGCGGCCGATGGCGGCGGTGCGCAGATTGACGATCTTGGCGCCAACGCCCGGCAGCAGCCGGCTGAAGGAGGCCTGATAGGCTCGCTCGAAGGCGGCACGGATGGTCGCCTCGTCGATGCCGGTGGTGCCGTTCTCGACCGACACCGGCAGCGGCACCGCGACCGTGTGGGTCTGGCCGATGTAGTGCATGTCCAGTTCGAAGACGAGGTCGATGCGCTCGACGCTGAGCCCGGCGGATTCCACCACGGCGCGGGCGGCTGCGGCCTCCTCCACCATGCGGCGGTCGAGCGAACCGGCATCGATCCCCGCCAGCGGCAGGTTGACCGTCTGCACCTGATCGTGGCGAATGTCGGCGATGACGCAGCCGAGCGCCGAGGTCACGCCGGGGAAACGCGGCACCAGCGCCGCCTTCAGGCCGACTTCCTTGATCAGCGCGCCGACATGCAACGCGCCGCCGCCGCCGAAGGGCACGGCGGCGAACTTGGCCGGGTCATGGCCGCGCTCGATGGAGACGAGGCGGATGGCGCCGGCCATCTTGCTGTTGGCGATGCGCACCACCGCCTCCGCCGCCGCCATGACGTCGAGGCCGAGCGGCCCCGCCACATGGGTGGCGATTGCCGTGCGAGCGGCATCGACGTCCAGCCGCGCCAGCTTGCCGCCGATGGGGCGCTCGGCATTGATGCGGCCGAGCAGAACGTTGGCGTCGGTCAGCGTCGGCCGCGTGTTGCCCTGTCCGTAGCAGACCGGCCCCGGCCGCGAGCCGGCGCTCTCCGGCCCGACCTGCAGCATGCCGCCGGGATCGACCCCGGCGATGGAGCCACCGCCGGCGCCGATGGTGGTGATCTCGATCATCGGCGTGCGGACGACCAGACCGAAATCGATGGTGGTCTGGGCGGCCAGCATGGTCTGCCCCTCCACCACCAGCGACACGTCGAAGCTGGTGCCGCCGAGGTCGCCGGTGATGACGTTGGGGAAGCCCGCCGCCTTGGAGATCGCCGCCGCGGCGATGACGCCGGCCGCCGGCCCCGACAGGGCGGTGCGCACCGGCAGCCGCCGCGCGGTGTCGGTTGACATGACGCCGCCGTTGGACTGCACGATGTGGAAGCGGCCGCCGAACCCCTCCCCCGCCAGCGCATTGTCGAGCTTGGCGAGATAGCTACCGACCACCGGCTGGAGATAGGCGTTCAGCGCGGTGGTGGAGGTGCGCTCGAACTCGCGGATTTCCGGCAGAATGCGGGAGGAGCATTCCAGATTGGCGTTCGGCCAGACCTCGCGCGCCGCCTCAAGCGCCGCCAGCTCGTTGGCCGGGTTGGCATAGGCGTTGATGAAGACGATGGCGAGTGCCTCCGCCCCCTGGTCGACGAGCTTGCGGGCGGCGGCGCGGACCTCCTCCGGGTCGATTTCGGTGCGGATGGTGCCGTCGGCCAGCGTGCGCTCCGCCACCTCCAGCCGCATGTCGCGGTCGACCACGGGGACAAAATCGCCCCACAGGCCCCAGGTGTGGCGACGGTCGCGCCGGCGCATCTCCAACACGTCGCGGAAGCCGGCGGTGGTGATGAGGCCGACCTTGGCGCCCTTGCGCTCCAGCAGCGCGTTGGTGCCGACGGTGGTGCCGTGGACGATGGAGCCCAGTTCGGCGACCGGGCCGAAGCTCTGCAGCCCGGCGAGGAAGCCGACCGCCTCGTCGCCGCGGTTGGAAGGCACCTTGGCGGTGCGGAAGCTGCCGCGCGCCTCGTCATAATGGAACAGGTCGGTGAAGGTGCCGCCGACGTCGACGCCGACGATGGCGCCCTTGGCTGCACCCTTGGAAATGCCGTTGTTCATGGTCTTGCTTCCGGGTTCGTCAGGCGGCGGAGGATTCGCGCAAAGTTGCGGTGGCGGCGATGTCGAGCGCGCCATCGTCGGTCAGCGCCACACCATAGGCGCTGCGCGCCGCGTCACGGCCGAGATAGCCGAGCCGCACGTCGCGGGCGACGGCCTCCGCATCGCGCCGCTTCGGGTCGCCCCAGCCGCCGCCGCCGGGCGTCTCCAGCCGCACGCGCTGGCCGTCGCGGATCTTCACGTCGGTGACCTTGGAGGCGAGCGGCGGCGACTTCTCGCCCTCGTCGCTCTGCCAGGTGAAGCGGTTCAGCGCCGCAGGGGTGCCGCCGGCCACGCCGAAGGGCGCGAAGACGCCGCGTTCGCCCAGCAGGAAGACGTCGGCATCGGTCAGCGCCTCGATCTCATACACGGCACCCAAACCGCCGCGATGCAGGCCGGCCCCGGCGGAATCCGGCCGCAGCGCCCATTGGGTGAACATGACCGGATAGGCGGCTTCGAGGATTTCCACCGGCGGGATGGTGGCGGTGGAGATCGGGTTGTTGGCGTGGTTCAACCCGTCCGTCTCCGGATTGCCGCCCAAGCCGCCACCGAAGAAGGAGAACATCACCCAGCGCGAGCCGTCCTTGCGGTGGCCGGCGAGCGACAGGGCATTGATGGTGCCGAAGGGGGCGGCGGTGGCGCGGGCCGGATCGGCCAGGGCCAGCGCGCCGAACACCACGCCGATCACCCGCAGGATCGTCTCGGTATAGCCGCCGACCGGCTTGGGCGGTTTCACCGCCAGCAGGGTGCTTTCCGGAATGACGAAGGTGATGGGGTTGAGGCATCCGGCATTGGCCGGCACGTCGGTGAAGACATGCTTCAGCGCGACATAGCAGCAGGCGACTGCGGTGGAATAGGCGATGTTCAGCGGCCCGGCGCAGGGGGCCGAGGACCGCGAGAAGTCCAGCGTCATCCGGTCGCCGGCGATGGTCAGGTCCAGCGCGATGCGCAGCCGGTCCGCCGTGATGCCGTCGTTGTCGAGATAATCCTCGAAGCTGTAGACACCATCCGGCAGCTTCCCGATGGCGCTGCGCATCAGCGCATCGGCCCGCGCGGTGAAGGCGTCGAAGGCGGCGGCGACCGTCTCTTCGCCATGCTCGTCCAGCAATTCGGTCAGCCGCCGCACGCCCAGATCCAAAGCGTTCAACTGCCCGTTCAGGTCGCCATAGTTCGACACCGGCACGCGGGAATTGGCGGCGAGGATCGCCAGCAGGTCGTGGTTCATCACGCCGGCCTTCACCAACTTCACCGGCGGAATGCGCACGCCCTCCTGGAAGCTGTCGGTGGCGCGGGCGTTGAAGTTGCCCGGCACATTGCCGCCGATATCGAGCCAGTGGCCGACCGACGCCATCCAGCAGAACAGCCGCCCCTGGCGGAAGATCGGCCGTACCAGACGGAAGTCGTTCAGGTGGGTGCCGCCGTCATAGGGGTCGTTGAACAGGAAGATGTCGTCGGCGTGGAGGTCGCCCTCCTTCGCCACCTTGTCGATCACCGCCTTGACCGCAAAGGCCATGGCGCCGACGAAGATCGGCAGGCCGTTGGTGCCCTGCACCAGCGTGGCGCCGGTCTCGGCATGATAGAGGCCGTGGCAGGCGTCGCGCGCCTCGGCGATGATCGGGTTGAAGGCGGAGCGGTAGAGCGTCGCGTCCATCTCGTCGGCGATCTGCTCCAGCCGGCCCTTCAGGACGGCCAGCGTGACGGGATCGATTGCGGTCTTCATGGTCATGCTGCGTCCTCCCGCTTGGCGGGGCCAAAGTCTTTATAAGTCTCGCCGAGCGCCAGCATCTCCGGCGTGCCGATCAGCTCGTTCAGCGCGTTGAAGTCGAACATGCGGTCGCGGAAGGGCTGGGTGGTGCCGTGCTGCGCCAGCGAGCCGTAATAGTCCTGCGCCTGCCGGGCGAGTGCCCGCACGATGCCCCCGGGGAAGATCACCAGCCGATAGCCCAACTCGCCCAACTCCGACGCGGAGCTGATCGGCGTCTGTCCGCCTTCCACCATGTTGGCCAGCAGCGGGCGGATGCCGCCCAGGTCGGTGGCGATGGCGGACAACTGCTCGCGGCTTTTCGGCGCCTCGACGAACAGCACGTCGGCACCGGCCTCGACATAGAGGCGGGCGCGGTCGAGAGCGGCCGAAACGCCCTCCACCGCCACCGCATCGGTGCGGGCGACGATCAGCGTTCCTTCGCTGGTGCGGGCATCGACCGCCGCCTTGATCTTCCCGGCCATCTCGCCGGCAGGGATCACCGCCTTGTCGGTCAGGTGGCCGCAGCGCTTGGGGAAGCTCTGGTCCTCAAGCTGCAGCGCGGTGGCGCCGGCCCGCTCGAACATGCGCACGGTGCGCTGCACGTTCAGCGCATTGCCGTATCCGGTGTCGGCATCGACCACCAGCGGCGTCGGCACGCGGTCACGCACCAGGGCGATGGTGTCCGCCACCTCGCTGACCGAGACCAGCCCGATGTCGGGCCGGCCAAGCTTGGTGTAAGCGATGGCGGCGCCGGACAGATACAGCGCCTCGAATCCCGCCGCCGTCGCCATCGACGCGGTGAAGGCGTCATAGACGCCGGGGGCCAGCACGACGCGGTCTTCGGACAGCCGCTGTTTGAAGCTGAGGTCGGGCATGGTCATCTCAGACGCTCCCCCCGGCGGCGGCAGGCGCCGACAGAAGCCGGGTCAGGGTTGAAAGATCGGCCGCGCGGTCGATGGTCTCGACGCAGTCGGCAATGGCGGCGGCGTGCTTGGTCCCCCAGACCGGACCGGCGAGTTCGGCGAACTTCGCCCGCACCTCGTCGGGGCTGTAGGGATCCTCGGTGTCGCCCTTGTTGGTCAGCGCCTCCGCCGCGAAGCTGCGGCCGTCGGCGAGCGTCAGGCGGACGCGGGCCGGGCGCAGGCCGGGAAGGCGGGCGGTCAGCGCGGTGTCCTCGCGCACCGTCACCCGGCGGGCGAGATCGCGGGTCGCCGCAGACTGCCGGGCCTCGTCACGGAAGGCGTCGGGCGTCGCCGCACCGTTGGCGAGGAAGGTCGCCAGCGCGAAGGGCAGCGAGAATTTCGCCGTCAGCATGTTCTTTGGCTCAGGCCCATTCAGCTGAGCGGCCCAGACATAGGTGTCGACCTCGATGGCCGCGACCTGCTCCGGGGCGATCCGCCCGCCGGCCTGTGCCACGATGTCGCCCAGCGCATCCAGCGCGCCGTGGGTGTAGCGGCAGGCGGCGTGACGCTTGAAGTAGTTGCGGGCGATTTCCCAGCGCTCGCCCAACTCATCGACCATCAGTTCCGGCCGGAAGTCGCGGGCGATGACGCCGCCGAACACGCTGCCCACGCCGTCGGTTTCTCCGACAAAGCCGCTGGCCGCCAGATCCCAGGCAGTCAGGCCCAACTGGTTCGACACGCCGGCATAGGCGTTGCGCACGGTGCCGCCTTCCAGCATCGTCCGCCGGCTGGTGGCGAGGCCGAGGGTGGAGGCGATGTTGATCGTCTCGATCATCGCCGCCGCATCGGCCCGGTTCAGGTGCGCCACCGCCAGCGCCGCGCCCGCCGTGCCCCAGGTTCCGTGCGGATGGGTGGTGACCAGAAGCTTGGCGGCTATGCCGATGCGCGAGCCGATTTCGTAGCCCAGCGCCAGCGCCGTCAACAGGTCGGTGCCCGAGGATTTCAGCCGCGGCCCGGCAGCCAGCGCGGCCGGCAGCACATGGATCCCCGGATGGCCGCGGGCATACTGGTTGCCCTCGTCCAGCTCCAGCATGGTCCCGGCGACGCCGTTCAGGAAGGCGGCCGAACCGGCGGCGAAACCGCGGCCCGAACCGATGGCCGGGCAGTCTCCGGCACCGGCGGTTTCGGCCATGCGCCCCACCAGGGCCCGGCATTCCGGTTCCTGCGTGCCGGCGGCGATCACGCCGATGCAATCGAGCAGCACCAGCTTCGCCCGCTCCACCACCGGGGCCGGCAGGTCGGCGAAGGTCAGGCCGGCGGCGAAGGCGCCCCAGCGGTCGAGCCAGGACGGGCGGGCTGCAGCGAGCAGTTCGCTCGCCGGCTTCACGTCAAAGGACAGGCTTGTCATGTCACCGCTCCCAGGCGGACGGCCCGTTAAAGGCCCAGATAGGTGCGTTTCAGTTCGGGGTCGCGCGCGATCTCGTCGGATGGTCCCGACAGCGCGAAGACGCCGTTTTCAAGGATGTAAGCCCGGCGGGCGACCTCCAGCGACTGGACGACGTTCTGCTCGACCAGCAGGATCGCCAGCCCGTCGGCATTCAGCTTGCGGATCAGCCCGAACATCTCCTCCACCACCAGCGGCGAGAGGCCGAGCGAGGGCTCGTCGAGGATCAGCAGACGCGGTTCCGCCATCATGCCGCGGCCGATCGCCAGCATCTGCTGCTCGCCGCCCGACAGGGTGCCGGCGAACTGGGCCTCGCGCTCCTTCAGGCGGGGGAATGTTGCGAAGATGCGTTCCAGGTTCCGCGCCCGGTTCGGCTTGCCGCGGCGGTAGCTGCCGAGTTCCAGATTCTCGCGAATCGACAGGTTGGGGAAGATCTTGCGGCCTTCCGGCACCTGGATCAGCCCCTCCTCGACGATGCGCGCGGCGGATTTGCCGTCGATGCGGGTGCCGCCGAACCGGATCTCGCCGGTCCAGGGCGGCAGTACGCCCGACAAAACCTTGTTCAGCGTCGTCTTACCAACGCCGTTGGAGCCCAGCACCGTGACGATCTCGCCGGCATGCACCGCCATGTCGATGCCGCGCAGCACCTCGGTGGCGCCATAGCCGGTCTTCAGCCCGCGGATTTCCAGAAGCTGCTCAGCCATGGGCCACCCCCTCCGCCTTCAGACGGGCGGCGGCACCGTGGCCGAGATAAGCCTCGATCACGCGGGCGTCGGCGCAGACGGTGGCGGGCGGCCCCTCGGCGATCATGCGGCCCTGTGCCAGCACATAGACGCGCTCGCACAGGTTCATCACCGCCTGCATGACGTGTTCGATCATCAGGATCGTCACCCCTTCGTCGCGGATGCCCCGGATCACCGGGATGATGTCGCGGATCTCCGACGGGTTCAGGCCGGCCAGCACCTCGTCCAGCAGCAGCAGCTTGGGTTCGGTGGCGAGCGCGCGGGCCAGTTCCAGCCGCTTGCGCCCGGCCACCGTTAGTCCGCCCGCCGGCCGGTCCAGCTCGCTCCCCAGACCGACGCGGCGCGCCACGTCGCGCGCCTTGGCGGTGGCGTCGGCGCGTTTGGCATGGCGCAGATAGGCGCCGACCGCGATGTTCTCGCACACCGTCAGCCCGGCGAAGGGCTGGACGATCTGAAAGGTGCGGCCGATGCCGCGCTCCGCCCGGCGGTGCGGCTCCTCCGCCGTGATGTCGGTGCCCTCGAAGCGGATGCGTCCGTCGGTCGGCGCGATGAAGCCGGAAATCATCGAGAACAGCGTGGTCTTGCCGGCCCCGTTCGGACCGATCAGCCCGATGATGCCGCCGGGCTGCAGCGACAGCGTCGCGCAGTCCACCGCCATCAGCCCGCCGAAACGCTTGGAAACGCTCTCAACGGCCAGCATGGGAAACCTCCTTGGGTCCGCGCGCCATCATCCCCCGGCCACGGTCGCGCAGCCGCTCCAGCAGGCCCAGGATGCCGCCGCGGGCAAACGCCACGGCCAGCACCAGCACGCCGCCGAAGACGATCAGGTCGATGCCGGGAATGCGGCCGGCGAACTGCTTGGCGACCTCGCCCAGCCCGTGCAGGGTCAGCGCCCCCACCACCGGGCCGAAGACGGTGCCGACGCCGCCGATGATCGGGGCCAGCAGAAGCTCCACCGAAATCCAGCTGCCATAGGCGATGTTGGCGTCGATGTAGAGGAAGTATTGGGCATAGAGGCAGCCGGACAGCGCCGTCACGCCGCCCGACAGGGCGATGGCGCGCAGCTTCACCTTCAGGGAATCCACACCCAGCGCCTTGGCGGCATCCTCGTTCTCGCGCACCGCCACCAGCTGCGCCCCGAAGCGGGAGCGCTGGATCCAGCGGGTCAGCAGCAGCACCGCGGCGACGAAGGCCAGCACCAGCCAGTAGAATACGGCGCGATCGTCGAATTGCAGGTTGGCGGCGCGGACATCCAGCTTGATGAGCAGCCCCGCCGCACCACCGGTGAAGGACGCGGCGTTGGCGAGGATGCGGAACACCTCGGCGAAGGCCAGCGTCACCAGCGCGAAGTACGAGCCGCGCAGCCCCGAGCGGAAGCTGAGGAAGCCGATCACCCAGCCGACCACACCGCCGGCCGCCGTCGCCAGCACCAGCCCGGCCCAGGCGTTGACGCCGTAGCGCAGTTGCAGGATCGCCGTCACATAGGCGCCGGTGCCGAAGAAGGCGGCATGGCCGAAGCTGAACTGGCCGCCGAAGCCGCCGAGGATGTTCCAGCCCTGCGCGCCCAGCGCCACGATCAGCATGAAGACAAGGAAGTTCAGCACCGGGCTGGAGGTCACCACCAGCGGCAGCAGGGCCGCCAGGAGGGTCAGGACGGCGATCGGGATCAGGTCGCGCGCGGTCATGCCTTTGCTCCGAACAGGCCGGTCGGCCGCACCAGCAGCACGGCGATGAAGATCAGGAAGATGCCGAGCTGGCCCAGGCTGTCGCCCAGGAACAGGCCGCACAGGCTCTCCACCACGCCGATGAACAGGCCGCCCAGCAGCGCGCCGGGGATGGATCCCATGCCGCCCAGCACCACCACCGTGAAGGCGACCAGCACGAAGGCGCCGCCGATGCGCGGGTTGACGTAGAAGGTCGGCATCAGCAGCCCCGCCGCCACGGCGAGACAGGCGCAGCCGAGGCCAAACGTGACGGCATAGACATGGGGCACGTCGATGCCGACCAGATTGGCGCCCAGCTTCTCCTTGGCGACGGCGCGGATCGCCTTGCCGGTGTCGGTGCGGTTCAGCACCAGCCACAGCAGGCCGGTCACCACCACCGCCACCCCAAGCCCGATCAGGCGCGGATAGCTGAGCAGCAGTGGCCCCAGCGCCACGACCTGGAAGGAATAGTCGGTGTCGAGCGTGCGGGTGTCGGACTGGAACAGCGCCAGCAGCACATTCTCCAGCACGATGGACAGGCCCAGCGTGACCAGCAGGATGTTGCCGTCGTCGCCATGACTGGCCGGCCCGATGACGAAGCGCTGCAGGCCGTAGCCGAGCGCGAACATCAGCGGCACCAGCGGCAGGATGGCCAGATAGGGGTCCATCCCCAACACCGCCCAGGCAATCCAGACCGCGAACATCGCGCAGGTCAGCAACGCGCCGTGGGCGAAGTTGATGATGTGGAGCACGCCGTAGATCAGCGTCAGGCCAAGCGCGATCAGGGCATAGACCGCACCGGTCATCAGACCGTTCAGCGCCGCTTCCAGGATGATCTGAGGTGAATACATGGCAGCCCGCGCATGAGGGGAATGGTCCCGTCACCCGTCCGGGATGCGCCCACTTGCGGCGTCCCGGACGGGTGGGGGAATGCGGAGGTGCGGCGGCGAAAAACGGATCAGGCCGCCGGGAAATTGGCCTTCGCCTCGGCGAACGCTTCCGGATAGATCACCTTGATGTCCTCACCCTGGATCTGGGTGTTGATCGGGGTGGCGCCCTCGTTCTGGCCGTTGACGAACTTCGTCGGACCATAGGGCATGATGTGGCCGGCGAAGGTGGAGGCGTTCAGCGCCTCGATGATCTTCTTGCGGTCGGCGGAGCCGGCCCGCTCGATGGCGTCGGCCAGCAGCAGCACGTTCGAGTAGTTCAGCGAGACATTGTAGGCGAAGGACTTGCCCTGCCCTTCCACCGCCTTGCGCAGGGCCAGCGCCTTCGGGTTCTTCGGATCGTGCCAGTGGTTGCAGTCGATGACGTTCTGGGCCGCCTGCGGGAATTCCTTGACGAAGCGCCCGTTCGACGCCGCCCCGCCCAGGATCGCATAGACGCCCTTCGGCTTGATGCGCTGCTGCTGCATGGTGCGGGCGAGCAGAACGAACTCGCCATAGTAATTGGACGGAATGACCAGATCGGGGTTCAGCGAGCGGATTCGCAGCGCCACGTTGGACATGTCGCGCGCCGGGGTCGGATGGGCGATGGTCTCCAGCACCTCGAAACCGCGCTTGGGCAACTCGGCCTGCAGCAGCTTGGCGAGGCCGGAGCCGAACAGCCCGTCCTCATGCACCAGCACGACGGTCTTCGCCGGTTTGCCCGCCTTGTCGTTGATGGCGGTCAGGTTGTCGAGCGCCACCTGCGTGACCTTGCCGAAGCCGGGGCTGAAGCGGAAGGTGTTGGTCAGGCCGCGCGACATGATCTGGTCCGACACGCCGACATCGACCAGATAGGGCAGATCGTAGCGCGCCGCCGCCTGCGACGCCGCAAGGCAGATCGGGCTGGCGAAGCCGCCGACGATGGCGCAGACGCCGTCGGCCTGCATACGCTCCACCTCCTGCGTGCCGGCTTCGGGCATGGAGCGGGCATCGCCGAACACCATCTCCAGCTTGGCGCCGCCCAGCGACTTGATGCCGCCGGCCGCATTGATTTCGTTGATCGCCATCTCCGCACCCAGCCGGCCGAGATCGCCATCATGGGCCAGCGCGCCGGTCACCGGCTGGAGGATGCCGACCTTCACCACCGGGGTCTGCGCCCGCAGGATCGACGGCGCGGCCACCGGCACGGTGACGAACGCGGCAGCCGCGGCGCCGGCCTTCAGCACCGTGCGGCGGGAAATCCCGGAGATCGCGGAGTCCTGAACCGAACGTCCCATAACGCTCAACTCCTCTGTTTGATTGCCCGCAGGGTGCGGGTGGGCTTTTCGCCCAATTTGCTTTTGTCGGTTTTGCTCTTGTCAGTCTTGCTCTTGTCGGCCTTCTTGCGCTCGGCCTTCTCGGTGGTGCGTGGCCAGCCAAGCGCCGGGCTCCAGCGCCGTTCGCCGTCGTTGCCGGTGCGCACCAGATCCATGTGGAAGCTGTAGCGGTCGGGCCGGTACAGCGCGTGCAGATGCTCCACGCCACGGCCCGACGGCTCGTAGACGATGCGGGTCAGGGTCAGCAGCGGCGATCCGATCTCCAGATCCAGCGCCGCCGCTGCTTCCGGGCCGGCAAGCGTCGCGTTGATCGCCTGGGTGGCGCGCTCCGTCGTCACGCCCGACCGTTCGATCAGTTCCAGCAACGGACGCGCCGCCAGTTCCGCCTCCGAATAGGTCAGGCCGATCCATTCCGGCACATGGGTGGTCAGGTAGGAAAACGGCTCCCCGTCGATCAGGCGCACGCGCACCGACCGTTGGACCCGTTCGCCGGGCTTCAGACCCAGGCTCTCGGCGATGGACTCAGGCGGGATGCCGTAACCGAAGGACAGCAGCTTCACATCGGTGCTGCGGCCCATGTCGATCAGGTGCGACAGCACGTTCGACAGATCGGCGACGATGGGACGGACGGCGCGCGTGTCGTGGACGAAGGTGCCGGAGCCGGCCTTGCGCTGCACCAGCCCTTCCTTTTCCAGAAGGTCGAGCGCGCGGCGCACGGTGACCCGCGACACCGCATGTTCGGTCGCCAGCGCCGGCTCGCCCGGCAGCCGCACGCCCGGCGGCAGCTCGCCGGCAACGATGCGGTCGCGCAGCAGCAAATAGATCCTGCGCGCCTTCAGGGGTTCGACCGCCGACTTCACAGCACTCCGCCTCCCCGTCATCGGAAACCGTCGCCTGTCCATTCACCAGACAGGAACCTGTATGATGGATAATACAGCTTCGGTCAACAGCGATGTTGGGGGCACCAACGGTTGCGGCCCGCACCCAAGTCATTCAATCGGGTGCAGGCTGGGTTCGGCTTCGGTGGCCGGCGCAGTCCAGCCGGTCAGAATTCGGACTGCGCCGCTGTCACGATTGCCGTCACGATTTGGCGGAGACTTGGCGATCGGCAGGGAAGGCGACGACGGACGCCCCGTCGCCGTCCGGTGCGGATTCGGAGGCATTTGTCCCCACGGCAATTCCGCGCGTCGCCGCTTCGGGGGTCAGGGTCAGATAGCGCACGCAGCTGACCCGCAGGAAGGAGGCGAGGTTCTGGACGCTGCCATGCACCTCCATGACCTCGTCATAGAGTGTGACGATCAGGCGGTTGGTCGTGATTCCCTGTTCGGCGGCGATGCCGGCCAGGACGTTCCAGAACAGGTTCTCCAGCCGGATGCTGGTCACCATGCCGTGGATGCGGACCGAGCGGGACCGCGCCTCGTACAGGATCGGGTCGGTGTTGACAAAGATTTGGCACATGCGCCGATCCTCCTCCAACGATGGACCTGTCCCACATCGAATCCGGCTCATCCCCGGCGAACCGCGCCTCGCTGGATGCCGTGCTGGCTCATCTTGCGATATAGGGTGCTGCGGGAAATCCCCAGCACCGCCGCGGCATCCGACAGGTTCCCGCCGGTGGCGGCGATCACATCCTCGATCGTCCGCTGTTCGGTGACCGTGAGCGACATCGGGACCGGACCGGCCGGTGTCTGGCTTGCTATGGCCGGCCCCGCAACCGCCGGATAGGGCGAGGGCCACCCGCCGGTCTCCAGGCAGCCGCAGGTGTCGCGCAGCTCGTCCGGCAGATCATGGACATCTACGGTCCCGCCGGTGGACAGCAGGATCGCGCGCTCGACCACATTGCGCAGTTCCCGCACGTTGCCCGGCCAGTCGTGGCCTTGCAGCAGATCCAGCGCCGTGGCGGTGAAGCGGACGGGGGCGCGGCCATGCCGCTCAGCCAGCACGCCGTTGAAGTGGGAGATCAGACGCGGCACGTCGCCATGCCGTTCCCGCAAGGGCGGCACCCGCAGGGCCGTCACGGCAAGGCGGTGGTACAGGTCGCGGCGGAACCGGCCGGCGGCGACCTCCTGGCGCAGGTTCCGGTTGGTCATGGCGAGCAGCCGCACCGACACCCGGCGCGGGACGTTGTCGCCGATGCGGTACAGCACCCCTTCCTCCAGCACCCGCAGCAGATAGGGCTGCAGGTCCAGCGGCAGCTCGCCGATCTCGTCCAGGCACAGCGTGCCGCCGTCCGCCAGTTCGAAACGGCCGATCCGCCCCTCCGCCGCCGCGCCGGTGAAGGCGCCGCGCACATAGCCAAACAGCTCGCTGCCCAGCATCTCGCGCGACACCGCACCGCAATTGAACGGCACGAAGGGTCCGCCGGCCACCGCGCTGTGGCCGTGGATGGCGCGCGCGAACAACTCCTTGCCGACGCCGGTCTCGCCCTCGATCAGGATGGGGACCGGCAGCGGCGCCAAACGCTCCCCCTGCCCGATCACGCCACGCAGGCTGTCGCTGGCCCCGACGATGTCGGCGAAGCGGCAGCGGCTGTGGTCGGACTCGTCCGGCACCGCCCGGCGCCCGGCCGAGGGTCGGGACGACGCCGAACCGGGAATCACCAGCAGCGTCCCCCGCCGCTCGCCATCCAGCATCAGCGGACGGACCCAGTCTGACGGAACCGGCAGCCGGCCGCCGGCGCCGCCCTCCAACCCGACAAGGGGCAGCTTCGTCCCCCTATTCAGCGGCGGCAGCTCCGATCCAAGGCTCGCCTTCAGCAGATTCGCCGCCTTGCGGCTGGCGAAGAGAAGACGCCCACGCGCATCCAGCGCGATCAACCCCTCGCCCGCGTATTTCTGGCTGTCCTCCAGGCAGGCCTCCAGAAGCCGCACATGTTCGGCCTCCGTCTGGCGGGCGAGGTTCCATTCCACCTGCCGGGCGGCAACCACGGCCAGCGCCAGCGCCTGCCCGCTGAAGCTCTGCTTCAGGCCGGAGATGTCGAGCAACCCGACGACCGATCCGTCGACCGGGTCATGGATCGGCGCGCCGGCGCAACTCCACCCCTTGATTCCGGCACAGTAATGCTCCGCCGACTGGACCAGCACCGGCTGCTTGGAGGCGAGCGCGGTGCCGATGCCGTTGGTGCCGGCGCAGGTCTCGCCCCACTGGCCGCCGCAGGCCAGGCTGATGTCGCGGGCCGCGTTCATCGTCGCGCGGTCTCCGGCGGCCTCCAGCACCACGCCGTTGGCATCGGTGATCAGCATCACCGTCCGCGTTCCGGCCAGCAGGTTCGCCGCCTCCGCCAGGGTTGTGGCGGCGGCCTGCAGCAGGTCGCGGTTGTTGCGGCGCAGGGCCTCGACAAGATCGCTGCCGACCACCGGTGCGGCATCGGCCCGCGCATCGACCAGAAAGCTCTGGCAGCGCGCCCAGGATCGGATGACCACGTCGCGCACCGGCAGATTCTCCCGCCGGGATCCGGAGACGAAATCCTCCCACGCCTTCATCGTCGCCGTTTCGCCGTCGACCAGCGCATGGAACGCCGGACCGGACGAAGCAACGGCCAGACGGCCGATACCGACCTGTTCGTTGACCAACACAGTCCCCTCCCTGCTTCCCGGCGTCTTTCACGGATTTCCCGTAGCGCCGATTGTCCTTAAACGGGGTGCGGAGACTCGCCCTGAAGTACTCCGCGCCCACGATTGTTTGCGTAGGAAATTATAAGCCGGACTTAAGCGGGAGCGGTAGTAGCGGAATACTCTATGGCCTTTTTCCTGTGTTTTTCCCCGAAGGTGGAGGTGAGCCGTCGCGGCATAGCGGGGTCAGCTGCGCCCGTACCGCTCCATCCCGCCGCCACGCGCCGGACCGGCGGTGGGGTCTACGTCGTCGGGGATGTCGGCGACCAGGGTATGGGTGGTCAGGATCAGCTTGGCGACCGACACCGCGTTCAGCAATGCCAGCGTGGTGACCTTGACCGGATCGATGATCCCGGCGGCGAACAGGTCACCGAAACGGCCGGTGCGGGCGTCGAAGCCGGAGCCTTCGGGAAGCCCGGCGATCCGGGCGGCTACGCCGGCCCCGTCCAACCCGCCATTCTCCGCGATACAGATCACGGGCTGCAGCATCGCCCGCTGCACCAGCTTTACCCCTGCACGCTCGCCTTCCCCCACATCCGCGGCCAACCGGTCGAGCAGCGGGGCGATGCGGGCCAGCGCGGTGCCGCCGCCCGGCACCACCCCGTCCGCCAGCGCCGCGCGGGCGGCGGCGAGCGAATCCTCCAGAAGCTGGGCGGTGCGCTTCTGCTCCACCGGGGTGGCGCCGCCGACCTCGATCAGGGCGGTGCCGTGCGTCAGCTTCGCCAGCCGCTGGGACAGCTTGTCCCGCTCGATGTTGGGCGGCGCCTCCTCCCACTGGCGTTGCACCAGGGCGCGGCGGGCAGCCAGCGCGTCCGGATCGCCATGGCCGCGCAGGAGGGTGGTGCGGCCGGCGGTCACCTCGATGCGGTCGGCGCCCCCCAGATCCTCCGCCGTCACGCTGTCGAGGCGTCCGCCGAGGTCGCGGGCGATCACGCGGCCGCCGGTCAGGATCGCGATGTCCTCCATCATCGCCTGACGCCAATGTCCGAATTCCGGCGGGTTGATCGCTACCACCGTAGCGCGTCCATCGCGGCGCAGCGCCATCAGCGCCGCCACCACCTCCGGCGCGACACTGTCGGCGACGACCAGCAGCGGACGTTCGTCGCCGAGCCGGCCGATCAGGCGCAGGAGCGGTTCCGAATCGGCGATCTTGTGGTCGGTCATCAGGATGCGGGGCCGTTCCAGCACCGCGGTCTGGCCGGTCGGCTCGGTCGCCATGTGATGGGACAGGAAGCCACGGTCCAGCACCATGCCCTCCAGCACATGCAGCGCGGTCGGCGCGCCCGGCTGGCCGTATTCGATGTCGATCACGCCCTCCGGCCCCACCCGGCGCAGGGCATCCGCGACCAGCCGGCCCAGCGCCGGGTCGGTCGCCGCGACGGTCGCCACCTGCTCCAACTGCGTCTCGCGCTCCAGCGGCCGGGCCATGCCGCGGAGGTGGTCGACGACGAAGCCGCAGGCGCGCTCCATCCCCTCCACCAGTTCGACCGAGCCATGGCCATCGGCGAGCACGGAAACGCCGTCCTGGATCAGCGCGTCGGCCAGCACGGTTGCGGTGGTGGTGCCGTCGCCGGCCACGTCGTTGGTCTGCTTCGACACCTCGCGCACCACCTGGGCGCCCATATTCTCGAAGCGGCAGGGCAGCTCGATCTCGGCGGCGATGCTGACGCCGTCGCGGGAGATCATCGGCGTGCCGATGGGGCGGTCGATGATCGCGTTCGTCCCCTTCGGCCCCAGCGTGCCGCGCACCGCCAGCGCCAGCTTGCCCACCCCACGGGCAAGCGCGGCCCGCGCCTCGGCACGGTGCAGCATCATCTTCGGCATGGCGTCTGTCCCTCCCATTCTTGATTTTGCGAATTTGAAAAAGAGACGGAGCCCGCTGGACCTGATGCGGGCCCCGCCTTCCCGAGGTCACTCGTAGGCCAGTGCGTCGTCCATGTTGCCGAAGAGGACGACGGTGTCCTCGTCGATCATGACCATGCGGCCATAGTGGGTGGAGGTGGAGATCTCGAAGATGTGCGGGGTCATCTCGCGGCCGAGGGCCTCGCCGATCTCGCTCATCTTGAACTCGATCTTGCCCTCGCCGTCGATGCGGATCATCGCCGGCAGATAGGTGACGGTGATGCCCGGCTTGCTCTCCATCACCTCGGCGATGCAGCGCGCCTCGACGCTGTCGTTCATCGTCACGCCGCACTGGTGGGAAATGGTGCCGTCCTGGGTGATGTCCTTCAGCGGCTTGAAAAGCTGCTGCACGGTGGTGACGCTCATGGTTTTCGTCCTCTTGTGGCGGAGATGCGGGAAGGATCACTCGGCCGCGGCATCGGTGACCGGAGCGGTGACGGCAGCCTCAGCGGCCGGCTGCCCGACCTCGATCGGCGGCAGGGCCGGCAGGTCGGCGTCGATGCCGATCTCGCGCCCGATGGCGGCGACGCGGTTGCGCGCCCGCTCGAAGGCGTCCGTGAAGCTCGCCGCCTTGACCCGCGGCAGCGACCACAGCGGCTGCAACTGCAACGCCGCCTTCACCGCCAGCCCGCCGTGGTGGGAGAACCAGCTCTGCAGCATGGTCCGGTTGTCCTCGCCATGCGCCGGGTCGCGCAGCAGCAGGGCGAACAGTTCCACCGCATTGGCGAGGTTCCGCTCATAATCGGCTTCCGCCGCCGAGATGACCGACGGGGTGGAGAAGTCGTTCTGCGCCGCGGCGACCTGCATGACGAAGCCGCTGCGGAACAGCTCGCCGACCAGCGGTTCGAAGACGAGGTTGACGGCGAAATACTGCTCAAGGAAGTCGGTGGCGGCGCGGATATGCTCGACCGCCTCACGGCAGGGCTGCCAGATCGGATCGTCCAGCCAATGCGCCTTGCCGGCGTCCAGATCGAACCCGCCGATGTCGCTGCCGACCTCCGCCAGGTAGAGCGTCAGATCCTGGGCGAAGCGCAGCTTGTAGGAGGCGTTGGTCAGGATGGCGTTGTTGACCATCTGGGTGTAGCCGTAACGCTGCGCCCGCATCAGCGCGGTGCCCAGCCCATATTCGGCATGCTTGAAGGCGCCGACATGGTTCTGCAGCACGGCGACCCAGGCCTTGTCGAAGCGCTGGGGCGCACCGGCGCGGCGTGCGTTCTCCACCACGTTCTGGATCATGCCGACGATGGTCGACTGGCGCTGGTAATGGGTGCGTTCCCATTCCTGATCGGGCGCGCGGAAACCGTGCCAGTCCGTGCATTTCAGCGCGGTCCAGTCCTTGGAATAGGTCGGCGTGCCGTCGCCGAAGGAGATGATCCAGTTCTGGAGCAGATAGCGTTCCGGATCGGGCTGGACGTCGACGGTCACGTCCTCGTAATGGGTCGCCTTGCGGCCCTTCGGCTCGAAGTAATTGTAGCGGCGGCTGTCGGAACCCGGAAAGGCCTTGGCCCCGGCGGCGGCGGATTTGGTTTCGGTTTCCTGCATGGTCATCGTCTTTCCTCCCGTATTTGCAAAATCCCGGCTCAGCGGGTGGCGGGGGTGAATTTGTCGAAATAGACGCGCGCGGAATCGACGCCGGCCATTTGCAGGACCGGCAGCACCGCGTCGATCATCGGCGGCGGCCCGCAGGAGAAGACGTCGGCCTCCTCCACCTCCGCCATCTCGGACAGGTGCCGGCGCAGCACCTCGTGGATGAAGCCGGTCTCGCCGGTCCAACCGTCGCCCTCCTCGGCATGCGACAGGGCGGGAATGAAGGCGAAGTCCGGCAGGTTGCGGGCGAATTCCTCGAACTGGTCGAGGTGGAACAGGTCCCGGCGGCTGCGGGCGCCGTAGAAGAAGCGAACCGGCCGCGTCTCGCCGCTGGCCGCCTGATCGCGCAGGATCGACAGCAGCGGCGCCATGCCCGACCCGCCGCCGACCAGGATCATCGGCCCGTCCCGCCCCTCGCGGCGGAAGCAGGTGCCGTAGGGGCCGCGGACGGTCACCCGGTCGCCGACCGACAGGCCGCCGTCCAGCTGGCGGGAAAAGGCGCCGTCCGGGTATTTCTTGATGATGAACTCCAACCGGCTGCCGTCCGCCGGCGGGTTGCCCATCGAGAAGGACCGGGTGAGGCCGATCCCGGGCAGCGTGATGTCTGCATATTGGCCGGCCCAGAACTTCATCGGCTGGTCGAGGTCCAGCGCGATGGCGACGATGTCGTGGGTCAGCGGCTCCACCGCCGCCAACCGCGCGTTAAAGTCCTTCACCGGGATGGAGCGGGACAGCAGATCCTCGTCATAGTTCAGCAGTTCCACCGCCACGTCGCTGTAGGCCAGCGAACGGCAGAGCAGGATGTGGTTGCTGTCACGCTCCGGATCGGAGAGCGCGAAGGTGGAGTATTTCAGCATCTCCACGTCGCCGTCGATCAGCAGGCATTTGCAGGCGGAGCATTGCCCCTCCTTGCAGCCGTGCATCAATGAGACGCCCTGACGGAAGGCCGCGTCGAGGATGGTTTCCCCCTCCGCAACCTCCATTTCGATGCCGACCGGCTCCAGCCGCACCGTGTGGACGGCCGGACTGTTGTGCAGCGCTTGTGCGGTCATGGTCTGTCGATCTCCGCGGTGATGTCCGCCTGTGATGTCAGCAGGGGTTCCCGTTCCCCCTCTCCTTCCGGAAAGGGGGGCGGACCCGAGTGAATGGGCGGGGGATCAGACCCGGCGGATCTTGAAGCCCTTGCGGTATTCCTCGACATGCGCCTGACGCTGTTGCGGCGTCATTTCGCGGAGCGCCAGCAGCGGGCTGCGGATGGTGTGGCCGCGCACGTGGTCCAGCGTCCACATGTCCTTCTCCTCGAAGGACAGATGCGGCTGGGCGACCAGCGTCTTTCCGTCGGGACGGACGAAACCCATGTCCTGGATGGCGTCGGCGAGGTCCCAGCCGTCATAGACTTCCTCCCACTGGCGCCGGCCGGAGAAGCGGCCCATCGCCGGGGTCGGACGGCCCTGGTATTCGGCGGCGAAGGCCTCCTTGTGGGTCCAGCGGTCGACTTCGGAAGCGTAGGTGTAAAGCTCGCCGTCCACCTCATCCACCTGGAAATCCTCGCGGATGACGCAGGGCACCAGGCTCGACCAGCAGCGGTGCGGATAGACATAGCCGGTGTCGGCGAAGGTGATCGGCACGCTGCCGGGCTTGCTGAGCTTGGCGTAATTCTCCCACCAGACACCGAACTCGTCGTACCAGCCCGGATACTTGCTCTCGAACCATTCGAAGTCGCGTTCCGTCATCGCCTCGATGCGCCAGAAATTGGCCCACCAGCCGGCGGAGAAGAACTGCGCAATCTTGTGGACGTAATTCTTCTTGACGATGCTGTCGAAGGCTTCGTGAACGTCGTCATGGTGGATCTTGATGCCGTACTTCTCCAGCGGCAGCATGTAGGTGCGGTAGTAATCCTCGAAGATCCAGCGATGCCACAGCTCGGCGTAGGATTCCTTGTTCTTGTCGCGATTCTTGGTGCCGTATTCGATGATCGTGCCGATGGCGGCATCGACGATCATGTGGTTCTGCCAGAAGGAATAGCGGATGTCGCGTTCCAGCAGCAGGTGGTTGTCCGGCTCCTTCAGCACTGACATCAGCATGGAATGGCCGTTGCCGATGTGGCGGGATTCGTCGCTCTGCACCGACAGGAAGACGGTGGGCAGGGCATAGTCGCCGTTGCGCGCCGCTTCCGACGGCATGGCGACGAACAGCGTGTTGGTGAAGGCGGTTTCGGCCACCACCTGCAGATAGATGTTCGACGCGGTGATGGCGTCACCGGTCAGGAAGGCCTCACCGAACTGCCGGCCGATGGTGGTGGCGTAGCATTTGCCGAACGCCTTCTCGGTGATGTCGAACCCGGCCGGGTCGATGTAGTTCTCCATGTACCATTTCTTGAGGTTCATCTGGATCGTCGAGTGCCGGAACTCGTCGATCATCTGCATGGTGAAGCCGGTGCGCAGATCGTCGCCCGGCGCCAGCTGGCCCAGCGTCGCCATCGACCGCGCCGCCGAGATCTCCGGGAAGGGGATGATCGCCAGGAACAGCTTCATCCATTCGATCCAGCGCGGCTCGACATTGCGGAACATGTCGCCGCGCAGCGCCGCGTCCAGCGCGCCATAGACGCGGTTGTCCTTTTCCTCCTGCATCGGAAAGTAGGAGCGCAGGACCTGCTTCATCGGGTCGCGCGGCGCCTTGGAGATCTTGTAGTCGGTCGGGAAGCTCATCGCCTCCTTGACGTAGGACGGCGTCCAGCCGAGATCGGCGACCCGGCGCGCAGCCTCGGTGATGCCGATGCCTTTCTGGCTGGTGATCTTGTTCAGCGTCAATCCATCCGGCATGTCGTCTCTCCCCATGATTTTGATGATGGTGTTCCGATGGTCGGGCTTGTGGATCGGGCCTGAAGGATCGCGTCGGCCGCGCATGCCGGATGACGGGTCACCGGCAGTCTCAAGGGCGGGATCGGCAATGGCGCGACGGTGGCGGCGCGACGACGTGGTGCGCAGCCTCAGGCCGCTTACGGCCGCCGAACCAGGGCAGCCGCATCGCCGACCCCATAAAGCAACCAGCGTGCCAAAAGCCCAAGCCGCCAGGGATCGCCGATTTTAAAGAAGGTTTGCATAACGCACTGTCTCATAATGGGACGATCTGTCGCGCCGCGATGTCCCAAAATGAAACAGTTGGGACGGTCGGCACCGGCCAGACCGGCTAAAACCGGCTTACAAGCTTGTCGAAAGCGGCTTTCCGCGGCGTGGCATGCCCCTTGCTCTACCCGATCGACGGCGCCACTCCGGCTGGTCCGAAGTGTCGGCGCCCCGCTTCGGGAGGATTTTCCAACGATGAGGCATGCGATGCACGCGAGGATGTCGCCGCACCGCTGGGTGATGTTGCTGCTCCTTCTTTCCATACCCTTCTCGCCCTTCACGCCGAAATCCGCGGCGGCGGACGGCGAGGTGCTGTTCCGGCAGCAATGCGGAACCTGCCATTCGGTGAAGAAGGACGACGGTCCGCGCGCCGGACCGCCGCTCTACGGCGTCATCGGCCGCAAGGCCGGGACGGCCGACGGCTTCGAATATTCGGATGCGCTGCGCGGTGCCGGCTTCGCCTGGGACGCCGGCCATCTGGAACGCTGGCTGGCGAACTCCAACCAGTTCATCCCCGGCAGCTACATGAACTACCGCCAGGACGACGACGCGATCCGCAAGAGCATCGTCCAGTTCCTGGAGGCCAAGGCCAAAGGGTAGCGCCGTCGCTTCAAACCAATCTCGGGCAAAGATTTCGCAGGAAACATCATGGCCAAGATCATCCACATGATGGTGCGCGTCCTCGACGAACAGCGGTCGCTGGACTTCTATGCCAAGGCCTTCGGGCTCGAACCGGCCGAGCGGCTGGGGTTCGACGGTTTCACGCTGATCTACCTGCGCAACGCCGAAAACGACATGGAACTGGAGCTGACGGTCAACCACGACCGCACCACGCCCTACACCCACGGCGACGGCTACGGCCACATGGCGGTGGCGGTGGACGATCTGGACGGCGAACACGCCCGGCTGTCGGCCCTGGGTTTCCCGGTGACGCCGGTGAAGGAATTCGCCCCCGGCGGCACCCTGCTGGCCCGCTTTTTCTTCATCACCGATCCGGACGGCTACAAGACCGAGGTCCTGCAACGCCACGGCCGCTACCGCTGAGCCTTGACAGCAAAAACAATCCACTTGGGAAGGAGACGTCGATCATGCGCGTTCTCGACAAACGGACACGGATCAACCGGCGCAATTTTCTGAAGACCTCCGCCGCGTCGGTGGCGGCGGCTGGCGCGGTTTCAGGCGGCATGGTGTCGATCGGAGCGACCCCGGCCTGGGCCGAGGCGCTGACCGCCATCAAGCCCGAAGCTGCCAAGACCCTGCTGGTGATGGTGCGCGATCTCTATCCGCACGACCGGCTGAGCGACGCCTATTACGAGACGGCGCTGGCCTCGATGGACCAGGCGGCGGCCAAGGACGCCACGCTGGCCGGCCAGCTCAACGAAGGCGCGGTTGCCCTCGACGCCGCCGCACGCAAGCTGCACGGCACTCCCTATGCCGCCATCAAGGCCGAGCAGGACCGCGTCGCGGTGCTGAAATCGATCGAGACCACGCCGTTCTTCGGCAAGGTCCGCGGCGACATGGTGGTCGCCCTCTACAACCAGCCGGAGGTGTGGGCGAAGCTCGGCTACGAAGGGGCGTCGGCCGAATATGGCGGCTACATCCACCGCGGCTTCGACGACATCGACTGGATCAAGGACGCCTGACGGCACCGGCGGCCGGCCTGAATGAACGCCCACTGAATGCCCGAAAAATGGGGGAGGACCGAGACATGGTTGCGAAATTCGCAATGGACGACGACAGCGTCGTGGTAGTGATCGGATCGGGTGCCGGCGGCGGCACCCTGTCGAACGAACTGGCCCAGAAGGGCATCAAGGTCGTCTGCCTGGAAGCCGGCAAGCGTCACGAAATCCAGGATTTCGTGAATGACGAATGGAAGAGCTTTTCGCAAATCTCCTGGCTGGACAAGCGCACCACGTCGGGCAGTTGGCGGGTGGCGAAGGACTTCCCCAACCTGCCGGCATGGATCGTCAAGGCGGTCGGCGGCTCCACCGTGCACTGGGCCGGCGCCTCTCTCCGCTTTCAGGAGCACGAGTTCAAGGCGCGCACGACCTACGGCGAGGTGGAGGGCGCCAACCTGCTCGACTGGCCGGTGACGCTGGCGGAGATGGAGCCCTATTACGACAAGGCCGAGTTCAAGATGGGGACGACCGGCACCAACGGCATCCCGCGTCTGCCCGGCAACAACAATTACAAGGTGCTGGCGGCCGGCGCCAAGAAGCTGGGCTATGCAGAGTTCCACACCGGCAACATGTCGATCAACAGCAAGCCGCGCGACGGACGCGGCGCCTGCCAGCAGATCGGCTTCTGTTTCCAGGGCTGCAAATCGGGCGCGAAATGGTCCACCCTCTACACCGAGATCCCCAAAGGGGAGGCCACCGGCAACCTGGAGGTCCGGCCGGACGCCCAGGTGCTGAAGATCGAGCATGACGCCAAGGGCAAGGTCAACGCCGTGCTCTATGCCGACAGCACCGGCGCCATCCACCGGCAGAAGGCCCGCATCGTCGCGGTCGCCGGCAACTCGATCGAAAGCCCGCGTCTGCTGCTGAACTCGGCCTCGACGATGTTTCCGGACGGGCTGGCGAACTCATCCGGTCAGGTCGGGCGCAACTACATGCGGCACATGACCGGCTCGGTCTATGCGCTGTTCGATCGGCCGGTCCATATGTATCGCGGCACCACCATGGCCGGCATCATCCGCGACGAATCCCGCTTCGACCCGCGCCGCGGCTTCGTCGGCGGCTACGAGATGGAAACGCTGTCGCTCGGCGTTCCTTTCATGGCGGCCTTCCTCGATCCCGGCGCCTGGGGCCGCGATTTCAGCTCGGCGCTGGACGCCTACGACCATATGGCCGGCATGTGGCTGGTCGGGGAGGACATGCCGCGCGAGACCAACCGCGTCACCCTGCACGCGACGGACAAGGACAAGTTCGGCCTGCCCATCCCCAACGTCAATTTCGACGACCACCCCAACGACATCGCCATGCGCACCCACGCTTATGGCCGTGGGTCGGCGGTCTATGACGCGGTTGGGGCGGTGCGGACCATCCACACTCCGCCCTACCCCTCCACCCACAATCTCGGCACCAACCGCATGAGCGCCAACGCCCGCGACGGCGTCCTCAACAAGTGGGGACAGGCGCACGACGTGAAGAACCTGTTCGTGTCCGACGGCAGCCAGTTCACCAGCGGCGGGTCGGAGAACCCGACCCTGACCATCGTCGCGCTGGCGATCCGGCAGGCCGACTACATCGCCGACCAGATGGGCAAGCGTGAGATCTGAGGACCGCTAAAGCCTTGCCCGTGCCTCCTCCGCCACCCGGTCCGGCGTAATGCCGAAGTGGCGGTAGAGGTCGGGCACCGCGCCGGACGCGCCAAAGCCGCTCATGCCGACGAAACCGCCATCCTCGCCGATGTAGCGCTCCCACCCCTGGACCACCGCCGCCTCGACGGCGACCCGCACGGTGGAGCGATCGATGACGGCGCGGCGATAAGCCTGATCCTGCCGTTCGAACAGCTCCCAGCAGGGCAGCGAAACCACGGCGGTGGGTACGCCGTCGGCCTGCAGCAGATCACGCGCCTGCAACGCGATGGCGACCTCCGATCCGGTGGCGAGCAACGTGACCCGGCGCTCGCCCCCCGCCGCCTCGGCCAGCACATAACCGCCGCTTCGGCATTGGTTACCGGCATCGCCGTCGCGGCGTAAGGGGTCGAGCGGTTGGCGGGCAAAGACCAGCGCGGTCGGGCCGGAGCGGTGCTCCAGCGCGATCTCCCAGCACTCCGCCGCCTCGACCGCATCGGCCGGTCGCAGCACCAGCAGGTTGGGAATGGCCCGCAGCGCCGCCAGCACCTCCACCGGCTGGTGCGTCGGACCGTTGGTGCCGATGCCGATGGAGTCGTGGCTGAACACGAAAGTGACCGGCAGCCCCATCAGCGCCGCCATGCGAATGGCCGGGCGTTCGTAATCGCAGAAGGCCAGATAGGTGATGCCGGTCGCCACCACCCCGCCATGGGCGGCCATGCCGTTCAGCATGCTGCCCATCGCATGCTCGCGCACGCCGTAATGGACGTACCGGCCGGCGCGGTCGTCGGCGGTGAAGGCGGCCAGCCGCCGCTTGTGCAGGGTGGCGCCCTCCAGGTCCGGCGCGCCGCTCAGCATCTCCGGGATGATCTCCGTCATCAGGTCGACGATGTCGCCGGAGATCTTGTAGCCATGGTCGCTGTGCCCGCTCTCCGCCATGCGGCGCTTGAAGGCATGCAGCGCAGCGGCCCAGCCGTCAGGCAGCCGCCCCTCGCGCAGCCGGTCCAACTCGCGGCGCTTTTCGATGGGCAGCGCGGCAACGCGGGCCTGCCACGCCTGCTGTTCCGCCCCACCCCGGCGGCCGGCTTCCAGCCAGGCGGCCCGGACATCATCGGGAATCTCAAAGGCTGCGTAAGGCCAGTCGAGCGCCCGGCGGGCGGCGTCGGTGTGTTCCTTGAACAGCCGGGCGCTGTGGGCGGCGCGCTGGCCCTCATGCGGCAGGCCACGGCCGATGCTGGTGGTGCAGGCGATCATCGACGGCCGCGGGTCGAGCCTGGCGAGGCGCAGCGCCTCCGACACCGCATCGATGTCGTGGCCGTCGACCTCCTGCACATGCCAGTTGCTGGCGCGGAAGCGGGCGGCCATGTCGTCGGACAGCGCAAGGTCGATGCCGCCGTCGTCGGTGATGCGGTTGTCGTCCCACAGATAGGTCAGCTTGCCCAGCCGCAGATGCCCGGCGAGCGCGATGACCTCCTGCCCCACGCCCTCCTGCAGGCAACCGTCGCCGACCAGCGCGTAGGTGCGGTGATCGACGATGCCGTCGCCGAAGCGCCGGTTCAGGAAGGCTTCGGCCAGCGCCATGCCGGCGGCGTTGGCGATGCCCTGGCCCAACAGGCCGGTCGTCACCTCGATGCCGCAGGACTGGTGGATTTCCGGATGGCCGGCGGTGTGCGCCCCCAGCACCCGGAACCGCTTGAGTTCCTCCAGTGTCATCGCCTCGTAGCCGCTGAGATGCAGCAGCGAGTAGATCAGCATCGAGCCATGGCCGTTCGACTGGACGAAGCGGTCGCGGTCGAACCACAGCGGGTCGGCGGCGTTGAACTTCAGGTGCCGGGTGAAGAGCGCTGTCGTGATGTCGGCGGCGCCGAGCGGGGTGCCGGGATGCCCCTCGCCCGCGCGCTCGATGGCATCCATGGACAGAAAGCGGATCGCGTTCGCCATCCGGCGCGGATCGACGCTGGTCATCATGTGGTCCTTTCGGGAATGCGGAATGGTGCGGGGCGGCGCCGTCACGTCACCAGATTGATCGGTCGCCCGGCCGCGAAGGCTTCGATGCAGGCGGTGACCTGCCCGGCGACGGCCTGCCGCGCCTCGACGCTGGCCCAGCCGATGTGCGGCGTCAGCAGGAAGTCGGTGCGTCCGGCAAGGCGGAGGAAGGGGTGGTCGTCCGGCGGCGGCTCCACCGCCGTGGCGTCGACGGCAGCGCCGGAGATCAACCCGCCTTCCAGCGCATGGACCAGCGCCATGTCGTCGATCAGCCCGCCGCGCGAGGTGTTGATGACCAGCGGCCGGCGCGTCATCCGGGCGAACTCCGCCTCGCCCAGCAGATGGCGGGTAGCGGGCGTCAGCGGGCAATGCAGGGTCAGCACGTCGCTTTCGGCCAGCACCGCGTCGAACGGCACATGCTCCGGTCCGCTGGCCGCCTCCCCCTTGCGGCCGGCGAACAGCACGCGCATGCCGAAGGCGCGGGCGATGGTTGCCACGGCCTGCCCAATGGCGCCGCGCCCGACGATGCCGAGCGTCGAGCCGTACAGATCACGGATCGGGTGGTCGAGCAGGGTAAACTGGCCGCAGGCCTGCCACGCCCCCGCCGCCACCGATTCCCGGTAGGCCGGCAGGGACCGGCGCAGCGCCAGCATCAGGGCGAAGACATGCTCCGGCACCGTGTGGATGGCATAGGCGCGGACGTTCGACACCGCAATTCCGCGTTCGCGGCAGGCGGCGACGTCCACACTGTCGGTCCCAGTCGCAGCGACGGCGACGAAGCGCAAGTCGGGCAGCTGCGCCAGCGTCTCGGCGCGGATCGGCACCTTGTTGACGATCAGGACGGTCGCTCCGCGCGCCCGCTCGACGATCTGCTGCGGTGCGGTGCGACCATACTGCATCCACTCATGCGGCACATTGGGACGGCGCAACACGATGTCCGCCCCCATGGTGTCGTGGTCGAGGAAGACGATGCGCTCCATCATTGTCTCCCCTCGGGCCGCCCCCCGGCGGTGCCGTTCACCGCGTGATAGCTGCGGATGACCTGACTGTCGTCCATCGCCCCTTCGCCGCGGCCGGAGGTGGCGAGGAACATCTGGTGGGCGACGGCGGCCAGCGGCAGCGCCGCCTTGGCATCGCGCCCGGCCTCCAGCACGATCCCCAGATCCTTGACGAAGATGTCCACCGCGCTGGTGATCTCCGGCTCCGCCTCCAGCATGCGCGGCCCCCGGTCCTTCAGCATCCAGCTCGACGCCGACGACCCGCTCATGATCTGCAGCAGGATGTCGAGATCGACCCCGACCTTGGCGGCCAGCGCGAAGGCCTCCGCCACCACGGCGATGTGAACGCCGCACAGCAGCTGGTTGACGGTCTTGACCGTGGCGCCCTGCCCCGGCTTTTCGCCGACATGGAAGACCTTGTCACCCATCGCCGCCAGGATCGGGCGCACCCGCTCCACCGTCGCGGTGTCGGCGGCGGCCATGATCGACAGCGTTCCCGCCACCGCTCCCACCACCCCGCCGGATACCGGCGCATCGACGAAACGGCGCCCGGCCGCCTCCACCCGCTCGGCCAGCGCGGCGGCCGCGCCCGGCGGACAGGTCGCCATCAGGATCACCGAGGCGCCGGCCGGCAGTGCCTCCAGCGCGCCGTCGGCGAACAGCGCGGCATCGGCCTGCGCGGCATTGACCACCATCAGCACCAGCGCGTCGGCACCCGCCGCCGCGGCGGCCGCACTGGAAGCGCCCTTGCCGCCGGCGTCTTCCAGCGTCCGGACACTCCCGGCCCGCACATCGAAGCCCTGGACGGAGAAGCCCTTCGCCAGCAGGTTGCGCGCCATGGGCATACCCATGGAACCGAGGCCGATGAAACCGACTGTCGTCATCGTGTCATGATCCTTGGATTGAAATGCCGCCGGTTCAGAGATTTCGAGCGTCCAGGAACCTTCCTGGGAGACGCCGTCTCTCATCACGGGCTTCCTTCGGCCGTCATCACCATTAGTTTGCCGCCGGCTCAGTACAGGATGGTCGCCGGCACGTAGGACACGAGGCCCAGCACGATCAGCGCCACCAGATAGAAGGGCCACAGCTCGCGCACGATGGCGCCGATGGGCTCGCGGGAGATGGCGGCGGAGATGAACAGCGTGGTGCCGATCGGCGGCGTGAACAGGCCGATGCTGAGATTGACCGCCATCATGATGCCCAACTGGATCGGGTCCATGCCGATGGCGCCGCCGACGGCGACGAAGGTCGGACCCAGCAGCAGGATCGCCGCCGGCAGGTCGAGGAACATGCCGACGACCAGCATGATCAGGTTCATCGCCAGGATGATCAGCCACGGCTCCTGCAGCACGGTCTGCGCATAGGCGGCCACCGCGTTCGGGATCGCCTCGGTGATCAGCACATAGCCGACGAGGTTTGACGCGGCGATCACCAGCATGACGACGCCCGTGGTCACCACCGTTCCCATCAGGGCGGCATGGATGCGCTTCCAGGTCAGGTCGCGGTAGATCAGCACGCTGACCAGCAGCGCATAGGCGACGGCGACGACGCTGACCTCCGTCGGGGTGGCGATGCCGAAGCGCAGCAGCACCAGGATGAAGGCCGGCATCAGCAGCGCCGGCAGGGCGGAAACGGTCGCCTGGGCCAGCGCCCGCAGTCCACCGCCGTCCTTCAGCAGGGGGAAGTTTCGGGTCCGGCCGCTGACATAGCACACCACCATCATGCCGGCGGCCAGCAGCAGGCCCGGCAGGATGCCGGCGAGGAACAGCGAGGCGATGGAGGCGTTCGACACCGCAGCATAGAGGATCAGCGGGATCGAGGGCGGGATCAGCCCGGCGATGACCGACGAGGACGCCGTCGCCGCCGCGCCGAAGGCCGCCGGATAGCCCTCGCGCTTCTGCCAGGGGATCAGCATGGATCCCAGCGCCGACGCCTCCGCCACAGCCGATCCCGAGACGCCACCGAAGATGGTGGAGCCGACGACGGTGACCTGGGCCAGACCGCCGGGATAGCGCCCGACAAGGGCGGCGGCGAAGCGGACCAGCTTCTGGCCCAGCGTGCCGCTCATCATCAGCGCGCCGGACAGGATGAAGAAGGGGATCGCCAGCAGCGGGAAGCTCTGGGTCGGCTGGAACAGCTTGACGACCGCGATCACGGTCGGCACCGACCCCATGGTCATCACCGCGGCGCCGGAGCTGATGACCAGCGCATAGCCGACGGGAAAGGAGAGCAACAGGAGAAGGCCGAAGACGGCGACCATCACGACGGTCATATCTCTTCCTCCGACACATGGGCGCGGACGGACCGCGGGTCTTCGGCGATCAGCAGGCGCAGGAAGGTGGTGACGGCGGTCAGACCGACGCCGACGAAGCCGGCGATCAGCGACAGGTAGGCCCAGCGGGCGCTGACACCCGTCACCGGGTAAATCTCGGCGCCGGTGATCTCGATGACGGCGAGGCCGATGTAGGCGAGGTAGAAGAAGGTCGCCCCCACCACCACCTGCATCCCCAGCAGCAGCGCGCGGGCCAGCGGGCGGGGCAGCAGGTCGAGCAGCAGAGTGACCGAGATGTGCGCGCCCTTCTGCGCCGCCAGCACCACGCCGCCCATCACCAGCCAGGGGAACAGCAGGTTCGGCAGTTCCGACGGCCAGCCCAGCCCTTGCGTCGTCAGGTAACGGACGACGACCTCGGCGCCCAGCGCCAGGAACAGCACGATCAGGGACAGGATCGCCACGGCGGCGGAGACGACGGAGATGGCACCGTCGGCCGCCTGGAGAAGGGTGGCGGGAAGCCCCGCCACCTCATGCTCCCGCTCGTGGGACACCGTCATCACTGCGCCGCTCCGGCGGCGGCTTCCTTGCGGACCAGGGCGACCAGTTCGGGGAACTGCTTCTCCCACTTGTCATAGACGGACTTGGTCTTGGCGATGAAGGGCGCCGGGTCGACCGTGTTGAACTTCACGCCGGCGTCTTCCATCTTCGCCTGCAGTTCCTTGTCGGCCTTGGCGGACATCTCGCGATTCAGCTTGCCGGCCTCGGCCGCCGCGTCCAGCACCGCCTTCTGATCGGCCTTCGACAGGGTGTCGAAGACGATCTTGCTGGCCAGCAGCGGGGTCGATTCATACTTGTGGCCGGTCAGCGAGATATATTTCTGCACCTCGAAGAGCTTCGACGAGTAGATGTTCATCAGCGGGTTCTCCTGCCCGTCGACCACGCCCTGCTGGAGCGCGATGTAAAGCTCGGAGAAGGCCAGCGGCATCGGGTTGGCGCCGAGAGCCTTGAAGATGTCCACCGTGATCGGGTCCGGCGGGGTGCGGATCTTGATGCCGGCCAGATCCTCCGGCTTGGTGATCGGCCGGACGTTGTTGGAGACATGGCGGATGCCGTTGTCCCACATCGCCAGCAGAACCAGCCCCTTGGCCTTCGACGCCTCGTCCAGCTTCTTCGCCACCGGGCCGTCCAGAACCTTCCACGCCTGCGGCAGCGACTGGAACAGGAAGGGCAGGCCCAGCACGGCATATTCCGGCACGACGCCCGAGGCGGTGCCCTGCGAATTGGCGCTGAAGGCCAGCGTGCCGAGCCGCATGCTGGTCAGCGCCTCGGCGTCATCACCATACTGGGCGCTGCCGCCGACCTCGATCTTCACCCGGCCGTCCGTCTTCTTGGCGACGAGTTCCGCGAATTTCAGCGAGGCTTCCGCCTTCGGATTGCCCGGCGCCGCGTTGTGGGCCAGACGCAGGACCTGCTGGGCCCAGGCGGCCGGCGAAGCGACCAGGGCGGTGCCCACCACCAGCGACAAAAGCAGCTTCTTCATCGGATCTCTCTCCCTAATGGATGTTTGTTGGTTGGTCGGGTGTGATCGGGTCGGGCGGGTGTCGCCTTACAGCCATCCCTTGATGCTGGCCGCCATGGCGTCGGTGGAGATGCCGTAGAGGTCGTGCAGGGTCGGCAGGGCGCCGGCCTTCAGGAACTCGTCCGGCAGGCCGATCTGGCGGAACACCGGGGCGACGCCGCCGCGCAGCAGGGTGCCGGCCACCGCCTCGCCCAGCCCGCCGATGACAGTGTGGTTTTCCGCCACCACCACCATGCGGCCGGTGCGTGCCGCCTCGCGCAGGATGGTCTCGGTGTCGAGCGGCTTGATGGTGGGGACATGCAGAACCGCGACGCCGACCTTGTCGGCCTCCAGCAGCTTGGCCACCTCCAGCGCCCGCATCGTCATGATGCCGGACGAGATGACGAGAACCTCGGCGCCGTCGCGCAGCAGCTTGGCCTTGCCGAGTTCGAACTTGTAGTCGTACTCGTCCAGCACCAGCGGGACGTTGCCGCGCAGCAGCCGCATATAGACCGGGCCGTTGTGCGCGGCCATGGCGGGCACCGCCTGCTCGATCTCGTGGGCGTCGCAGGGATCGATCACCACCATGTTCGGCATGGCGCGCATCAGCGCCAGATCCTCCGCCGCCTGATGGCTTGGGCCATAGCCGGAGGTCAGGCCCGGCAGGGCGCAGGCGATCTTGACGTTGCGGTTCTCCTCCGCGATCGTCTGGTGGACGAAATCGTAGGCCCGGCGCGAGGCGAAGACGGCGTAGGTGGTGACGAAGGGCATCATGCCCTCATGCGCCATGCCGGACGCCGCCCCCATCAGCAGCTGCTCGGCCATGCCCATCTGATAGAAGCGGTCGGGATAGGCCTGGGCGAAGATGTGCAGGTCGGTGTATTTGGCGAGGTCGGCGGTCATGCCGACGATCTCGGTCCGCTGCTTCGCCAGTTCGACCAGCGCATAGCCGAAGGGCGCCGGCCTGGTCCGCTGCCCCTCCGCCGCGATCGAGGCGATCATGGCGGAGGTCTTCAGGCGCGGCTTTGCGGTGGTGTTTGCAGCGGTGCTCATGCGGTCCTCCCGGCGTCGAGCGCATCCAGCGCCAGCTGCCATTCGTGCGCGTCGACGCGGATGAAATGGTTCTTTTCGCGGGCTTCGAGGAAGGGCACGCCCTTGCCCATCCTGGTGTCGCAGACGATCATCCGCGGCTTGGGCTCGGGGTGCGACTTGGCGGCGTCGAAGGCGGCGACCACCGCGTCCATGTCGTTGCCGTCGACCCGCTGGACGAACCAGCCGAAGGCCTCCAGCTTGTCCACCAGCGGCTCGAACGCCATCACCTGGGTGGATGGCCCATCGGCCTGCTGGTTGTTGACGTCGACGATGGCAATCAGGTTGTCGAGCTTGTAATGGGCGGCCGACATAATGGCCTCCCACACCGATCCCTCGTCCAGTTCGCCGTCGGAGAACAGCGTGTAGACACGGGCAGCGGAATTCTTGCGCTTCAGTCCCAGGCCGATGCCGACCGCGATGCTGAGGCCGAGGCCGAGCGAACCGCCCGACATCTCCATGCCCGGCGTGTAGCTCGCCATGCCCGACATCGGCAGGCGGCTGTCGTCGCTGCCGTAGGTCTCCAGCTCTTCGGCCGGGATGATGCCGGCTTCGATCAATGCTGCGTACAGCGCGATGGCGTAATGGCCGTTGGACAGCAGGAAGCGATCGCGCTCCTCCCAATGCGGGTCTTCGGGGCGATACTTCATGGCGTGGAAGTAGGAGACCGCCAGCACGTCGGCGATGTCCAGCGCTTGGCCGATATAGCCCTGCCCCTGCACCTCGCCCATCAGCAGGGCGTTGCGGCGGATGCGGTAGGCGCGTTCGGCCAAGGGCACATTGTGCCCGAGCGGGGTGGTGTCGAGTGCGGTGTCCACGGAAGGTGTCTCCAGCATTTCGGGATCAGTGGATCAGCATGCCGCCGTTGACGTCGAGCGTGGCGCCGGTGATGTAGGAGGACAGCTCCGACGCCAGGAACAGGCAGGAACGGGCCACATCCTCGGCATCGCCCAGGCGGTTCAGCGGGATGCCCTTCAGGATTTCCGCCCGCAGTTCGTCGGTCAGCTTGCCGCCGGTGATGTCGGTCTGGATCAGGCCCGGCGTCACCGAATTCACGCGGACATTGTCCGGCCCCAGTTCGCGCGCCATTGCCTTGGCGAGGCCCAGCACGCCGGCCTTCGCCGCGCTGTAATGCGGACCGCCGAAGATGCCGCCGCCGCGCTGCGCCGACACCGACGAGATGCAGACGATGGAGCCGGACTTGCGCTCGCGCATGTGGGGGACGACGGCCTGGCTCATGTACAGCGTGCCGCGCAGGCTGACGTCGGTCACCGCTTCGTAATTCTTCGGGCCGATGTCCATGAACTTCAGCGGCTGGGTGATGCCAGCGTTGTTGACCAGCACGTCGATTCGGCCGAACTCCTCCACCACGCGAGTCGCGGCGGCGAAGCAGGCGTCGCGGTCGGTCACGTCACAGGCGAAGCCGCGATGCGCCTCGCCCAGCTCGGCGGCGGCTTCGGCCGCCTGCGCGCCGTCGAGGTCCAGGATGATCGCGCGCCCGCCATGCAGCGCGAAAAGCCTTGCGGTCGCCCGGCCGATGCCGCGGCGCGACGCGGCGCCGGTGATCACGCAGACCTTGTTGGACAGCAGCATGCTCGCTCCCTCTTGTCGAAGCAGGCTCCGCCGTGGCGGCACAGGGGGTGCCGCGACGGAGCGTCGGTTTCGCTCGGTTGTGGTGATTTCGATCAGGCCGCCCGATGATTCGTTCAGCCGATGATTGATGTGATCCTATGGTCTTGAGATGAATTCGACAAACGAATAAGATCGCTCATCGATGAGCTGAATTCATCTGAAGGGTGCGATGCGGAAACGGGTCTCCATCAAGGCATTGCAAGCCTTCGAAGCCGCGGCGCGGCTGGGTTCCTTCGCGACCGCGGCGGAGGATTTGGGACTGACGCCGTCGGCGATCAGCCATCAGGTGAAAATTCTGGAGGAACAGTTGGGCCTTCCACTGTTCCATCGTGTTCACAGGTCGGTTGCCCTGACCGACGCCGGCCGGACCTATGCCAACGAGATCATCGGCGCCTTCGCCCGCATGGATGCGGCCACCCGCAACGTCACCAGCACCGGCAGCGGGACGACGATCCTCACCGTCCGGTCGATGCCCAGCTTCGCCACCCAATGGCTGATGCCGCGGCTAAACCGGGTCAAGGCGCTGCATCCCGCCATCGACATCCGGCTGCAGGCTTCGGTCTCGCCCATCGACCTGACGGCGGGGGCGGTGGACGTCGACATCCGCTACAACCCCGGGCCGCCGCCGGCCGGTTGCGTGCTGGAGCAGTTTCCGGAGGACATCATCGTCCCGATGTGCTCGCCGGCGCTGGCGAACGGCCTCAACCCGATCCGGGAGCCGAAGGACCTCAGCCGTCACGTCCTGATCCATTCGGAGGTCAACATCCTGGGCTGGCGCGACTGGATGCGCCGCCATCGCAGCGTCCATCTGGACATGGAGCGCGGCCTGCGCTTCGACCGCTCCTTCATGGCGATCAACGCCGCGGTCAACGGGATGGGCGTGTGCCTGGACAGCCTGCTCCTCGCCCGGCAGGAGCTTCAGTCCGGCCAGCTCGTCGTCCCCTTCCCCACCCACGGGCTACGGGCGCAGGGGCATGGCTTCGTCACGCTGAAATCGACCGCCGCGTTGCCGAAGATCCAGCTGTTCCGCGACTGGCTGTTCGGCGAGCTGGAAGCCGGACGCGAATGGGAGGAGCAGTATCTCGGTTCCCTGGGCGCGGTCGGCAGTTCCGCCGAGGATTGACTTCAACGGCGGAGCATGTGGCCGATCCGCGGGATTCTTCCCGGCCTTGCGCCGGACGGATGTGGCGCGATTTTGGCCTGTGCGCAGGCGTACTGGTAAGCCATGACCAGCAACCCAAGGGCAAAAGCCGGTTCCAATGCCCGGGGAGACAGCATCTCATCACAGGAGAAGCCGGCTCCGAACACGGTCTGCCAGAACATGTCGTCGTCAAGGAACATGACGTTCATGGCCCAGGCCCCGAACCGTCGCCGTTCGACTTCCTTTTCGGAATAGACGATCTCTAAATGATCGCGGCGGGTGTCCTGACAGACCAGGTTGAATGTTTCGTCGACCGCGCGGCTTTCCCCTTCGATCGTCTCCAGGAAAACCCCGCCGCATTCGACCATGAACCCGGTGACCCCAGCCTTCCTGTTGTTCCTGGCGGAGATCAGACACAACTTTTGAATATCGGTGTAGGATAGTAACTTCGTCAATTGGCTGCGAAAGACGATTTGCAACATGTCAGTTCTCTTCACCGGAGAAGCTCTGCACTATTTATTCACTGACCGATTTCCATTAGACTATTCGAATTGAAAAGCCTGTCACTGCGCAAAAAAGCAGGATCGCTTTCCGTGCGGAAATGACAACGAATGGCTGTTTGCGCACGGATCTTTTGGTCAGGCAGCGTGCGGCCGCGATCCGGCCGGCCTAGCCGGAAAACGCAGCCGCTCCCTGCAGTCACTCCGCGGCTTCGCCATAGGCGCTTGCCCTGGACATCCCATTCGGCGCGATGTGCAGAATGCGTTGCGGAAACGGGATGGCAATCCCCAACTCTCCGAAGCGCTTCTTCATGCGCCCGTTGAATTCGCGGCCGACAGTCCACTGCTGGATCGGCAGGGTCTTGATGCGCGCCTTGATCAGGACGGCGGAGTCCTGGAAGGCATCGACGCCCAGCACCTCCAGCGGTTCCAGGATCAGCGGGGCGAAACGCTGGTCGGCGCGCATCCCCGCCCCGATCTCGTGCAGCACAGACACCACGCGGTCGACATCCTCGCGATAGGCCACGGTGACGTCGAACACGTAATAGCTGAAATCCTTGGTCATGTTGGAGATGCTGGTCACCGCGCTGAACGGCACGGTGTGCACCGTTCCGTCGAAATCGCGCAGACGGATGGTGCGGATGGTGATGCCCTCCACCAGCCCGCCCTTGCCGCCGACATTGACCACGTCGCCGACCGAGATGGTGTCCTCGAACAGGATGAACAGACCGGTGATGACGTCCTTCACCAGCGTCTGGGCACCGAAGCCGACGGCCAGACCGACGACACCGGCACCGGCCAGCAACGGCCCGATGTCCAACCCCAGTTCCGACAGGGTGATCAGCGTCACGAAGGTGAGCAGCACCACCATCAGGGCGTTGCGCAGAAGCGGCAGCAGGGTGCGGATGCGCGCGCTTCGCTGGATGGCATGTCCATGGCGGTCGGTGGTCGCCAGATTCCGCTCGATCACGGCGTTGGTCAGCTCCCAAACCGCGAGCGCGATGGCGGCCACCAGCAGGATGGCGAGGCCGGACGCCAGGAACCGCCAGCCCATCGCCGTTTCCAGTGTCCCGCGCACGTCCAGCCCCCAGGCGTCCAGCACGACCAGCCCGGTCACCGCTGCCAATACCCAATGCAGCAACCGCGTGCCGGGCCCGATGTAGCGCTTTATCCGCCGATCGCCCAAGGTGGAACGCTGGCGGTCCAGGCGGAGCCGCAGCGCCGTGGAGCCACGCGCGATCCCGCGCCCGACCATCCGGGCAACCGCGACCGCGACCAGCGACACGGCGGTGGCGCGCAGAACGAACCACAGCCCACCTTCGACATTCAGCGCCCAGATGCCGAACAATGCGACGATGTAGAGGATGGCGACGGCATGCCAGACATTGGCCAGACGCCGGCCGGCGGCGCGCAGAAGGCGGCCTGGGCGCGTCGTTCTCGCCGCCGGCGCCGCGGCCGGCCCATCCTCCACAGGCGGGGGAACGGCCGAAATCTCCCCGCGCAGCCATGAGGCGACGGCGGCACGGCTTTGCAGAACCAACGCCGTCAGCATGAGGGCATCGGCGAAGCCGACCAGCTTTACCAGCGTGTCGTAGGACTGCTCGGGCAGCCCCAGCGTGCGCGCCGTCCCGGCTGCGAACAGGCCATAGACGGTGGAGACCGCGATGGCGCGGCTCCACACCAGCAGCCGCCGCGCCGCCTCATCGCTCATCGGGACCAGCCGCAGGTTGGTGGAGCGCGGCGACAGCAGCCCCCGCATCACCAGGACCACGACCTGCACGAACAGGCTGGCGTTGAGGAAGGCAATCCCCAGCAGCCGCACCGTGCCGGGCGGGTCGATCAGCACCAGCACGCCGAAACCGGCCACGGCGAAGGCGGCGATCGGGGCCAGATCCATCAGCGCACGGACAAGCAGCAGCGGAACCTTGGCGATGGCGGAATGGAACGGCCGTGCCGCCAGGACCGACCGGGGCCGGCGCAGCAGGTGCGTCGCGACCAGCCGGGCAGCATGTCCGCCCACCACGACCAGGGCCAGTTCGGCGAACAGCCAGGCCCATGTCGCCTGCCGCGCCGGATCCAGCGCCTGCCGCTGCAGCCAGCGCATGCCCTGCGGAGCATTCAGCACCACCTCGCCGGTCGTCCGGACCTCCTGCCCCAAATCGTCCAGGCGTGAGGACAGCAGGGTCAGCAGTCGGGTGCCGAGCCCCTCCGGCTCCCGGTCCGATTTCACGGCCTGTTCGGCCTGCTGCAAAGCCTTGAGCTGATCGAGCAGCGCCTCGCGCTTGGCCGGGGTCTCCAGCGAATCGATCAGTCGTCCGATCTCTTTCGGGCTCGGGTCCTGCGCCGTCGCGGGCGCAACGGGCGGGGACTGCGCGAAGGCGGAGCCTGCCGTGGCGATGGCGGACAGGAACAGGAATGCGAGGCAGATCAGGGTGGTGAAAAGGCGGTTCGTCCGTCCGCGGCGGTCTGCGGGCGCTTGCGCGCTGCATTCGACAAAAGCCATGGTCTCCTGGGGCGTTCGATGAAATCGTGGATGGGCGATCCGAGGACAACAAGCGGGAAAAGCCTCTTGTCACGCATCCACTCGCTCTGGGACGGCATAGCCCGTACGCAGGAACGCCGATCACCAACAGGCCAGGGTGGAGCGTCCGGCCACCGAGGCAGCCGAACCTCGCGCACCGGTGCGGACGCGCCGCGGCGGGTTGCCAGGAACACGTCCATGGGCCAGTCTGGCCGCAGCCACCGTTCCGTCAGCCACCTCAAAGGGAAACACCGCAATGAGCGTTCCGCCGAGCGATCAGGTGCAACTCGTCGCCCATCTCGTCGCCAAGCCGGGCCAGGAGCAGGCATTGGCCGACGCCATCACCGCCATCGTCCCGACCGTGCTGAAGGAGCCGGGCTGCCTCGCCTACTCCGCCCATGTCAACCGTGAACGGCCCGGCACCATCGTGATGTACGAGGTCTGGCAGGATCAGGCCGCGCTCGACACCCATGCAAAGGGCGCGGCCTTCACCGGCCTCGCCGCGCAGTTCGATACGCTGCTGGGCGAACCACTGCGGATCGAGTTGCTGCGCCGCATCGCCTGACCTGAGCCGCCGGCTATTCGCCGGCCGCTCCCGACCTGCCGAGACTCTCGCGTGCCGCCTCCAAGATCTCCTCCGACAGGGTGGGATCGTCGACGGCGCGCGCGAGGATCAGCGCGCCGACCATCCCCGACAGTGTGGCGAGGGCGGCCTTGCGCTTTGCCTCCTCCGAGCGGCCCTGCACCAGCCGTTGCAGCCTGTCGATGAACGGGCGCAGGCCCTGGGTAAAGGCGCCGCGCACCGCCCCCCCCTGCCGGGACACATCGACGCCAAGCGCGGCAATGGGACAGCCGGCGGCGCTGTGGTCGCGGTGACGCGGCGACAGGTAACCGTCCAGCAAGGCCGCCAACGCCTCGTCCCCCGGCGGCGTCTCCGCCGACCCGCTCCAGCGTTCCGCCATCACCTCCATCGCGCGGGCGCAGGCCTCCGCCGCCAGATCCTCCTTGGACGCGAACTGGCCGTAGAACCCGCCATGAGTCAGCCCGGCCTCCTTCATCAGGTCGGCGACGCCGATCCCATTGAAGCCCCGCTCGCGGAACAGCCCGCTTGCCACCTCCACGACCCGGCGCCGGTTCTCCGCCGCCTGCTCCTTGCTCACCCGCATGATGCACCTTCCGTGACCGGACCTTGGCCGGTGCCATTCCCGAAAATCGGCTGAAGACCCATTGACAAATTATATGACGCTCATCATCAATTATGCAAACATGATGATCATAATTTAATCACCCCCCGTCGGGATGCAGACCCGGAGACCGCAACCATGCACACCCCTTCCATCCCTCCTTCCAGCCAGGATCCCGTCGTCATCGTGTCCGCCGTCCGCACGCCGCTTGGGCGCTTTCAGGGAGAGCTTGCGGCACTGCCGGCAACCGCACTCGGTGCCCACGCCATCGCCGCGGCGATGGAACGGGCCGGCCTGCCGCCCGCCAGCGTCGGCGAGGTGCTGATGGGCTGCGTCCTGCCGGCGGGACAGGGGCAGGCACCGACCCGGCAGGCGGCCCGCGGCGCCGGACTGCCCGATGCGACGGGCGCCACGACCATCAACAAGGTCTGCGGTTCGGGCATGAAGGCCACCATGCTGGCCCATGACCTGATCCGCGCCGGTTCGGCCGACATCGTGGTGGCCGGCGGCATGGAGTCGATGACCAACGCCCCCTATCTGCTGGCGAAGGCGCGCGGCGGCTATCGCATCGGCCACGACCGGCTGCTGGACCACATGATGCTGGACGGGCTGGAGGACGCCTATGAGGGCGGCCGGGCCATGGGCGATTTCGGCGAGGCGACGGCCGAGGCCTACGGCTTCACCCGAGCCGAACAGGACGCCTATGCGGCCCAGACGCTGACCCGCGCCCGGACGGCGGTGGAAAGCAGCGCCTTCGCGGCGGAGATCGTGCCGGTCACCGTGCCCGCCAAAGGCGGCGACCGGCTGGTCGGGCAGGACGAGATTCCGCTGAAGGTCTCGCCCGACAAGATCCCGGCGCTGAAACCGGCCTTCCGCCGCGACGGGACGATCACCGCCGCCAGTTCGTCCGCCAATGCCGACGGTGCCGCGGCACTGGTGCTGACCCGTCGCTCGGTCGCCGAAGCCGCCGGCCTGCCGATCCTGGCGGAGATCCGCGGCCACGCCACCCACAGCCAGGATCCGGCCTGGTTCACCACCGCCCCCATTCCGGCGATCGCCAAGCTGCTGGACAAGGTCGGCTGGTCGGTGGACGACGTCGACCTGTTCGAAATCAACGAGGCCTTCGCCGTGGTCGCCATGGCGGCACAGCGCGACCTCGGCATCGCGCCCGACCGGCTGAACGTCAATGGCGGAGCCTGCGCACTCGGCCATCCCATCGGCGCCACCGGCGCGCGGCTGATCGTGACGCTGCTGCACGCGCTGGCGGCGCGCGGACTGACCCGCGGCGTGGCCTCTCTGTGCATCGGCGGCGGAGAGGCGACGGCCATCGCCATCGAGCGCATCGGCTGAGGCTTCCGGGCAGACCGGGGAAACCGAAACCGCTGGACCAACGGCGTAGGGGCGTGCGGGTTTCGTTCAAAAATCCCGCGTCCAATCTTCAATACGACTGCCGCACGCTCCGGCACCCTCCCTGGACTTATCCGCCCGCCCACAAGGCATGCGGCGGACCAGAGGAGGTGCAGCATGAAACCAACCCGATGGGCCGGCCGTCCGGTGGGCAGATGGACGGTAGGCAGATGGGCGGCCGGTGGCGCATTGGCCTGCCTTGCTGGTGTCGGCGCGTTCCTGGGGATCGCCTACCGAAGCGGCCTGCCCACCGTTCCCACGCCCAAAGCCTCCGACTTCCCGGCGGAACTGGTGTCCCGCGGTGCTGCGCTGGCCACGGTCGGCGATTGCATCGTCTGCCACACCGCGGACGGTGGTGTCGCTTACGCCGGCGGCCGGGCATTGGCGACGCCGTTCGGCACGCTCTATTCCACCAACATCACGCCGGATCCGGCAACCGGGATCGGAGGCTGGTCGAAGGAGGCTTTCAAACGCGCCATGCGCGACGGGGTGTCGCGTGACGGCCGTCATCTCTATCCCGCATTGCCCTACGACCATTACCGCTGGGTGCATGACGGGGATCTGGACGCGATCTACGCCTTCCTGATGACCCGCCCGGCGGCCTCCGCCCCGGCCAAGGCGAACGACCTGATCTTCCCGCTGGGCTTCCGCCCGTTGCTGGCCGGCTGGAAGCTGCTGTTCCTGCATCAGGAGGAGTTCACGCCGCGGCCGGACCGCGATGCGGAGTGGAACCGCGGCGCCTATCTCGCCGAAGGTCTCGGCCACTGCAGCGGCTGCCACAGCCCGCGCAACCCGGCCGGGGCCGAGGAAACGGGCAGCAGCGCCTATTCCGGCGGCATGGCCGAGGGCTGGGTGGCGCCCGCGCTGAACGGCGCCAGCCCGGCCGCCCTACCCTGGACCGCGGACAACCTGTTCAACTATCTGCGCACGGGCGTGGACGGCCGCCATGGCGCCGCCGCCGGGCCGATGGGACCGGTGGTGCATGGCCTGTCCCGCGCGCCGGAGGCCGACGTCCGCGCCATCGCCACCTACATCGCCTCGCTGTCGGCGAACCGCGCCGCTCCGAAAGCGCCCTCCCCTCCGGACCGCGCGGCGGAGGCGGCCAAGGCGAACCCGGCCGGCGCCACCCTGTTCGCCGGGGCCTGCGCCGGCTGCCACGACGGCGGCGCGCCGATGATGACGCAAGGCCGGCCCGGCCTGTCGACGGTGACCGCCCTGCAACTCGACCAACCCGACACTGCGATCCGCGCCATCCTGCAAGGTATCCGCCCGCCCACCGGACCGGCCGGACCGACGATGCCGCCCTTTGCCGCCAGCCTGACCGACGCGCAGGTCGCCGACCTCGCCGCCTATCTGCGATCCCGCTTCAGCGACCGCCCGGCCTGGACCTCGCTGGCGACGGCGGCCGCCACGGTCCGCAAGGAGGAGTCCCAGCCATGACCGTCACCCTCACCGTCAACGGCGCCGAGCACGCGCTGGACATCGACCCGGCCACGCCGCTGCTCTATGTGCTGCGCGACGACCTGGAACTGAACGGGGCCAAATACGGCTGCGGCCTGGGCCAGTGCGGCGCCTGCACCGTGCACATCGACGGCAAGCCCGCCTTTTCCTGCCTGACGCCGGTCGGCGCCGTCGCCGGCCGCCGCGTCCGCACGGTGGAGGGGCTGGGCAGCGCGGAAGCCCCCGGCCTGCTGCAGCAGGCTTTCGAAAAGGAGCAGGCCGCCCAGTGCGGCTACTGCATCGCCGGAATGCTGATGCGCGCGCAGGCCCTGCTCGACCGCGTCCCCGACCCCGACGAGGCGCAGATCCGCGCCCACTTGCAGACCAACCTCTGCCGTTGCGGCACCCACATGCGCATCCTGCGCGCCATCCGTCGCGCCGTCGCCATGCGCAGGGGTACCCAAGCGGCGCAGGAGGTGCGGCCATGAGCCCCGTCCTGTCATCCGTCTCCCGCCGCGGCTTCCTGACCGGCGGCGCCCTGGTGGTCTCCTTCGCCCTGGCGCCCAGGGCCTTCGCCCAGCTCGCCGGCGGCGGCGAGGGCGGCGCCGGCCCGGCCGTCGTGGCGCCCGACCTGAAGGGCAGCCTGAAATCCACGCCCTGGCTCGACGCCTGGATCCGCATCGACGCCGATGGCCGGGTCACCGTCTTCACCGGCAAGGTGGAACTGGGTCAGGGCATCCGCACCGCTCTGACCCAGGTCGCGGCGGAGGAATTGGACATCCCGCCCGCCGCCATCACCCTGGTCACCGCCGACACCGAACGCACGCCGGACGAGGGGCTGACCGCCGGCAGCCATTCCATGCAGGACAGTGGCACCGCGATCCAGAACGCCGCCGCCAACGTCCGCATGCTGCTGGCGGCCGAAGCGGCGCGGGTCTGGGGACTGCCGGCCAATCAGGTGACCACCGGCGGCAACGGCAGGCTGCGCGCGCCGGACGGTCGAACCCTGCCCTATGGCGAGGTCGCGGCCCGACTGTCGCTGCATGTGCAGGCAATGCCCGACGCGCCGCTGCGCCGGCCATCGGACTACCGCACGATGGGCCGGGATCTGCCGCGGATCGACATCCCGGCCAAGCTGACCGGCGGTGCCGCCTATCTGCACGACATGCGCCTGCCCGGCATGCTGCACGCCCGCGTCGTCCGCGGCCCCAGCGTCGGCACCAGCCTGCAATCGCCCGATCTCGACGCCGTCGCCCGCATGCCGGGCGTGGTGAAGATCGTCCGGCAAGGCGGCTTTCTGGCGGTGGTGGCGGAGCGGCAATGGACGGCGATCCAAGCTCTACGCCACCTGCAACGGGCAACCTACGCCCGCGCCACGCAACCGCCCCTGCCGACGGACGGCACCGGCGACGCCGTGGCCGCGACGCTGAAGGCTCTGCCGGCGCGCGACATCCCGATCATGGACACCAGCGAACCGGCGGGACCGGCCGTCCGCACCGTCAAGGCACGATACACGCGGCCCTGGATCAGCCACGGCTCCATCGGCCCGTCCTGCGCCATCGCCCAGTATGTAGACGGCACGATGTCGGTCTGGACCCACAGCCAGGGTACCTTCGACGTCCGCCGCGTCGTCGCCGAACTGCTCGGCCTGCCGCCGGAGAAGGTCCACGCCATCCATGCCGAGGGCGCCGGCTGCTACGGCCAGAACGGCGCCGACGACGTGGCTGCCGACGCGGCAGTCATCGCCAAGGCCCTGCCCGGCCGTCCCATCCGCCTGCAATGGATGCGCGAGCAGGAGTTCGGCTGGGAACCGCTCGGCCCCGGCATGATGACGGAGCTGGAGGCGGCGCTGGGCGCCGACAACCGCATCGTCTTTTGGCGCCACGCGGTCTGGAGCAACCCGCACAACAACCGCCCGGTCGGGGCCGGCGGCGTGTTGGCCGGCAACGAGGCCGATCCACCCTTCCCCGCCCCCGAAGGCAAGCCGATCCCGATGCCGGAGGGCGACGGCAGCCGCAATTCCAACCCGCTCTACAGTTTCGCCAACACCCATGTCGTCTATCATTTCCTGAAGGACATGCCGGCGCGCGTTTCCGCCCTGCGGTCGCTGGGCGCGCATCTGAACGTCTTTTCCATTGAAAGCATGCTGGACGAGCTGGCCGCCGGGGCCGGCATCGACCCGCTGTCGATCCGCCTCGACCATATGCGGGACGAGCGGGCGCGTGACGTGATGCAGGCGGCGGCCGACCGCTTCGGCTGGTCGAACCGGCCGAAAGGCGACGGCCGGCGCGGTTGCGGCATGGCCTTCGCCCGCTACAAGAATCTCGGCGCCTACTGCGCGGTGGCGATGGAGGTGGAGGTCGATCGCGAGACCGGCCGGACGCGGGTCCGCCGCGCCGTCGCCGCGGTCGATTGCGGCCAGCCTGCCAACCCCGACGGCGTGCGCAACCAGATCGAGGGCGGGCTGGTGCAATCGCTCAGCTGGACCGGCCGGGAAGCGGTGCGCTTCGCCGCCGACCGCCGCGCCAGCTTCGATTGGAGCAGCTATCCCATCCTGCGCTTCGACGATGTGCCGGGATCGGTCGAGGTGCTGGTGATGGACCGCCCCGGCGCGCCGTTCCTCGGCACGGCCGAGGCGGCGCAGGGACCGTCCGCCGCCGCCCTGGCCAACGCCATCGCCGACGCCACCGGCGTTCGCCTGCGCGACATGCCGCTCAGCCCCGAACGGCTCAAGGCTGCACTCGGTCCGGTATGAGAAGGGAAAAGACCATGAAGACCCTGCGTGTGAGGATCGTCGGCGGCTCCGTCGGCGGTCTGTTCGCCGCCGCCCTGCTGCGGCAGGAGGGGCATGACGTCCGCCTCTATGAGCGCTCCGGCGGCGGGCTCGCCGGCCGTGGCGCCGGGCTGGTCGGCCAGCGCGACCTTTTCGCCCTGCTGCGAGCGGTGGGATGCGAGCATGTGGCCCATGTCGGCGTCGTCGCCCATGAACGCATCTTCCTCGACCGCGCCGGCGAAATCCGGCAGCGGCAGGCGACACCGCAGATGCAGATCTCCTGGGATCATCTCTACGCCACGATGCGCAGCAAGGTGCCCGACGACGCCTATGTCCTGGGCCGCACCGTCCTGGGGGTGGAGCAGGACGCCACCTCCGCCAGCCTGCGCTTCGACGACGGCAGCCGGGAGGAGGCCGATCTGGTGATCGGTGCCGACGGGCTGGGCTCCATCGTTCGCTGCGCGGTGGTGGGCAGGCACGCTGCCAACGAGTATGCCGGCTATGTCGCGTGGCGCGGGCTGGTGCCGGAACGAGATCTGCCGGCGGAGGCCGCCATCCTGCTTGACCGCTTCGCCTTCTACGACATGCCGCAATCGCACACATTGGGCTATCTCGTCACCGGGCCGGCGGCGGAGACCGCGGTGGGGGAGCGGCGCTACAACTGGGTCTGGTACCGGCGGGTGGCGGCGGCCGAACTGCCGGCGCTGCTGACGGACGCCCAGGGACGCCACCATCCCTATTCGCTGGCGCCCGGGCAGGTGCCGAGGACATTGGCTGCGAGGCTGCGGCAGGATGCAGCGGACCTGCTGCCGCCCCCCTTCGCGGCGGCGATCGCGGCGGAGCCCCGCCCCTTTGTCCAGGCCATCTTCGATTACGAGGTGCCGGCGATGACACGCGGTCGGGTGGCTTTGCTGGGCGATGCGGCGTTCGTGGTCCGTCCGCACACGGCGATGGGCGTCGCCAAGGCCGCGGGCGACGCCCTGGCACTCGCACGGCATCTGTCCGCCCACCGGGAGATCGAGATCGCCCTGCAAGCCTATAACGAGGAGCGCCATCCCGCCGGCGCCGCCATCGCCGCCTATGGGCGCCGGCTGGGCACGATGCTGGAGTGAGCCATCACACCAAGGGCTAGCAGCCGTAAAGCCATGGCACGGGGCCGGCGACCCCAGCGTGCGATTCCGCGACGCACCCCAAGCCGGGCAAACTCCCTGCACGCCATGTCACGCAGGGAGTCCCCCGATGCTTCAGCCAGTCGCCGCCGATGACAGGACGGTCGCCACGCTGGTGACCCGCGCCCTTGCCGTGCTCGACCATGATCCCAACGGCGCGCGGCTCTGCCTCGACCGGCTCGCCTCCCTGGTTGCGGACCGGCGGAACGAGCCGGCAGCCATCGCCACACCGTCCCAGCCCAGAGGAGGACTGGCCTCCTGGCAGCTCCGCCGAGTGACCGACCATATCGAGGTCAACATCGCCGGGCCGATAAGGGTGGAGACGCTGGCCGCCCTCGCCGGGCTCAGCAGCGGACGCTTCATCGACGCCTTCAAGGCCAGCACGGGCGTGACACCCCACGCCTACATCATCGAACGGCGGGTGAGATTGGCCCAGCGCCTGATCCTGGAAACCGACGAGCCGCTCTGCCAGATCGCCTTCAGCTGCGGCTTTTCCGATCAGGCCCACCTGACGCGCCTGTTCGGCCGGGCAGTCGGCCAGACACCGATGCGGTGGCGCAAGGCGGCGCGGCGTTAGCACGGCGCCGAACCCCGGGCCGGCGGCCGTCTCAGTCGCGGTTTACGCCGAGCGCTTCGGCCAGGCGCACGAGGTCGGCGAGCGCCCGTACCCCCAGCTTCTTCATGAGGCTGGAGCGGTGAAGCTTCACGGTGATTTCGCTGATGCCAAGCTTGGCCGCCACCTGCTTGTTCAGAAGGCCGCGGGTCACCCCCGCCATCACCTCCTTCTCGCGCGGGGTCAGGGCATCGTAACGGGCGCGGCCGTCGGCAAGAATGCGGTCCTGACCGCGCCGTTCGCCGTCCCGGGTCAGCGCCGCCTCCACCGCGTCGAGCATTTCCTGATCCCGGAAGGGCTTGGTCATGAAATCGAAGGCGCCCGCCTTCATCGCCTGCACCGACATGGGAATATCGCCGTGGCCGGTGATGAAGATGATCGGCACGCGGATGCCGCGCGCATTCAACTGGGCCTGGAATTCCAGCCCGCTCATCCGCGGCATGCGGATGTCCATCACCATGCAGCAGGTCACGTCGGAGAACTGGGCATCCATCACGTCCTGGGCCGAGGCGAACAGGCGGGTTTCCAGCCCGACCGAACGGAACAGGCTGTCCAGCGAGGAACGCAGCAGCGGATCATCATCGACGATCAGCACGATCCTGCGGTCCGAAATGGTCTGCTCGGCCGGTCGGCCGGCCGTGGCGGGGTGCATGGTCTACGATCACTCGCTGTTGCAGCGGCAGGGTTGCGGCGGCAGGGTTCCGACGCCCGGGCAACCGAAGAACCGGCTGGCGTGCGAAGGGGCCGCGCCATGATGAACCGCGCCCCCCGCGTCCGGCACCTGACCTTTGGTATGGGGTTCCCCCACCCAAGGTTCGCAGGCACCTCGCGGACGTATGGTTCTGCCGGCCGATAAAGTCACCCATAGTGAAGGCGGCATTTCCATCAGTCAGCAAGGCCGCCGCCATGAGCCCATCGGGCTGCCCGTTCCCGTCCGCACCGGCCGCAGCCTCTCCGGCTGGGGATGTCGGCCGTTAGCCGCGATGCATCCGGCCCCCGTCAGCGCGACCATTGCGATCGTCGAGGACGACCCGATCGTCCGCAACAGCCTGGGCAGCCTGATCCGCTCCTTCGGCTATCGCATCTCTCTGTTCGCCTGCGCTGAGGATTTCCTCGACTGCCCGCCCGACGGCGTCGGCTGTCTGATCTCGGACATCACCATGCCGGGGATGAGCGGGCTGGACCTGCAGGAGGCCCTCAAGGCCCGCATGCCGGAAATTCCGATCCTTCTGCTGACGGCGTTCCCGGACCCGCGGATGCGTGACCGGGCGATGGCATCGGGTGCCCGCCTGTTCCTGGAGAAACCCGTCGATCCCGACGATCTCCACGCCATCCTGCACCGGATCCTGGAGGACAGCGAAACAGCCTGACGCACCACCCCTATCCCTTTCGGAGAGGGGAATAAGCCGTTTGGCGGTTATACCGCCGTCGATGACTGATGTATCACCGGAGCGGGAGCCCTTTCACGCAGCCAGCAAGGTCCGATGGCGTCCGGTATCGATCCTCTCCGGGACAGGGAAACACCTGTTTCCACCCGGCCCGCGGCACCGGCTGCGGAGTGGCTGGACGACGCCCGGCGCGAGCTGCTGGCCACCGACGGCAACCGCAGCCTGCTGCGGCTGACAGGAGCCGACGGCGTCAGCTGGCTGGCCGCGCGGGCAGGCTGGGCCAACGAGGCCGCCGGCCGGCAGATCGACCATGAGCTGAGCCTGAAATCCCTGCTGGAAGAGGACTGGGCCCTGGTCCCGCTGGACTTGCGGCTGACCCGCGACGGACCGGCGCTGATCTACCCGGACGATGGCGGACAGCCCTTGTCCGCCCTGCACAGGCCGCCCCTCGACCAGTTCCTGGAGGTCGCCGCCCAGGCTGCCGGGGCTCTTGCCGAGGCCCACCGACGCCATCTGCTGCATGGCGCACTGTCTCCGCAGGCCCTGATCCTCACCCCGGCCGGGAAGGTCCGCCTGACCGGATTTCAGGCGGGACAGGCAGAGGGCGAGACCGGACGGCGCCCCACCGCCTACTCCGCACCGGAAACCGCCGGACCGGAGGGGCAGCCGGGCGACGAGCGCAGCGACCTCTATTCGCTGGGCATCGTGCTGTTCGGTCTGCTGACCGGCCGCCTGCCGCTGACCGGCGGGTCCGCCGCGCAATGGCTGCACGCCCATATGGCGGTGCGGCCGCCATCCCCCGGCAGCCTGCGTCCGGATGTGCCGCCGATGGTGGACGCGCTGATCCTGAAACTGATCGCCAAGGCGCCCGACGACCGCTACCAGAGTGCCGCTTCGCTGGCCGACGACCTGACGCGCTGCCTGCGGGACTGGTCCGCCCATCGGGACATCCCCGCCTTCGAACTGGCGCGGGCCGACCGCATCCGCCGGCTGGCGCCGCCCGATGCCCTGCTGGGGCGGGAGGAGGAACTCGGCCGGCTGGGCGATGCCTATGGCCGTGCCGCGGCGGGCGGGCGGGGGCAACTGGTCTTCGTCGGCGGCGCCCCGGGATCGGGCAAATCCGCGCTGGTCGCCGGCTTCATGCGGCACCGGCTTCCGGCGGATGCCCGCATCGCCGCCGGCAAGACCGATCAGTATCAGCCTGCCGTCCCCTACGCCCCGGTGCTCCAGGCGTTGCGTCGGCTGGCGGCCGCGGTGGTCGCCGGTCCGCTGGAGGAACTGGAGGCGTTGCGCGCCGGTCTGGCCGAACGGCTGGACGGGCAGCTGGCGCTTTTGCTCCACCTGTTGCCCGAGTTCGAGCCGGTGACCGGACCGGCCGCCCACACGCTGGACGATCCGTCGAGCCAGCAGCCGCTGCGCATCCGCCGCATACTGACCGGCGTCCTGCAGGCCTTCGCCCGTCCCGGTGCGCCGGTCCTGCTGTTCCTGGACGACCTGCAATGGGCCGACGAGGCGACGCTGGCCTTCATTCGCGCCATCGCCGACAGTCCACCGCCGGGCCTTATGGTGATCGCCGCCTATCGGGACACCAGCGCCGACATCCAGCCGAGTTTCCTCGGTTTCCTGTCGGCCTTGCGGGATGACGCGACGGCGCCGGCATGGATCGCCCTGCGGCCGATCGGCCCGCAGGCGACCGCCGCCCTGGTCACGGCCGTGCTGGACGAGCCGGTCGACCGGGCGGAGGACCTGCTGCGGCTGATCGGCGAGAAGACCGGCGGCAACCCGCTGCACATCCTGCAGCTTCTCCGCACCCTGGCGGATGACGGGGCGCTGCGCCACGACGCCGGCCGCTCGGCCTGGACATGGACGGCCGGAACGGCGGCCCTGCTGCCGGGCGGCGAGACGGTCACCGACCTGCTGGTCGTCCGGCTGCGCCGGTTGCCGGCCGCCAGCCGGACCGCGGTGCGGCTGCTGGCCTCCATCGGCAATGGCGCCGATGACCGGCTCCTCGCGTCGGTCGCCGGCCTGCCGCCCGCCGCGGTGCAGGCCGCGCTCGCGCCTGCGGCTGCGGCGGGGCTGGTGCTGCACGGGGATTCCGGCGGCTGGGTGCTGGTGCATGACCGCGTGCAGGAGGCCGCCTATGGGCTGACGCCGGAAGAGGACCGCCCGGCGCAGCATGCGGCCATCGCCTCGGCCATGCTGTCTCTGTGGCCCGACCGCGGTCCGGAGGAACTGTTCAGGATCGCCGCACAGATCGAGCTGTCACTCGGCTCCCAACTGTGTGCCGAGCGGGCCGATCAATTCGCCGGCACCCTGATCGACGCGGCGGGTCAGGCGGTCGCCGCCGCCGCGCGTGGCCGGGCGCTGACCTATCTGGCAGGTGCCGACCGCATCCTGGGGGCGGAGCGCTGGACCCGATCCTACCCGTCGGCATGGCGAGCGGCGGTGCTGACGGCCGAATGCCTGCTGGCCAGCGGCGACGCGGCCGGGGCTGACCGCGCCATCGACGGGCTGTTCCGCCACGCCGACGGCGCCATCGACGGCGCCGAGGCGTACCGGCTGAAGGCTGCGCGGCTGACCGTGGCGTCGGATTTCCGCGGCGCGGTGCGGGTGGCGCTGGAAGGATTGGCGCAGTTGGGGATCGACCTGCCCACCGATCCGCCGCCGGGGGCGGTCGCCGCCACTTACGACCGGATCAGGTGCCTGCTGGATGGCCGGCCGGTCTCGGCCCTGGTCGACCTGCCGGCGATGGACGATCCGTGCATGGAAGCCGCCATGGCGCTGCTGACGGCGCTGGAGGCGGCCTTCTTCTACCCGTCGGCCGATCTGGTGCATCTTCAGCTCGCCACCATGGTGGAATTGACGCTGAAGCATGGCGTGACCGCCGCCTCGGCCCAGGGAATCGCGTGGTTCGGCGTCTCCTTGGCGACCGTCTTCGACGAGTATGTGGAAGGGTTCGCCTACGCCTCGGCGGCGCTGCAACTGGTGGACCGCCACGGCTTCGAACGCTATCGCACCCCGGTGCTGGTGGCGCTGGATCAGGTCAGCCCCTGGACACAGCCGCTGTCCTACGGCTTGGCCCACGTGCGCGAGGCCAAAAAGGTCGGGCACCAGTGCGCCGAGCTGCGCATGCTCTGCTACAGCTGCAACCACATCGTCTCCGACCTGCTGGCGATGGGGGAGCGGCTGTCGGCGGTGCGGGAGGAGACGGACCCGTTGATCGCCATCGCGCGGGACGCGGGATTCGACGACATCGTCGATCTGATGTCGACCCAACAGGACTATGTGCAGTCGCTGCAGGAGAACGCCGGCCAGACGGTGGGCGCTTGGGAAGCCGCCTTCCAGGATCCCGCGACGGCACCGGGCCGCACGCCGATGTCGGCGCTGTATTTCTGGACCTGGCAGCTGCGCGGACAGGCGGCGCTCTACCACCGCGACTTCGCCCTGGCTCGGGCCAACCTGACGCCGGCCTTCGGCATGACCTGGGCGGCACCGGCCCATATCTCCGTTGGCGAACTGACCTTCTACAACGCCGTGCTGCACACCCAGGATCCCGGCTCAGATCCCGCAGCGGCGCGGGACGAGGTGGCGCACTGCCGCCGGCGGCTGGCCCTGTGGGCGGACATCAATCCGCTGACCTTCCGCAACAAGCTGGCCCTGGTCGATGCGGAGATGGCGAGGCTGGACGGACGCGACGTCGAGGCGATGCGTCTCTATGACGACTCCGCAGCAGCGGCGGCTGCGGCCGGCTTTTCCCATGAACAGGGACTGGCCCACGAACTGGCCGGCCGCCATGCCCGGTCGCTGCAGCTTGGCTATGCCGCCCGCGACCAGCTGAGGCTGGCGTCGGCCGCCTACCGGCGCTGGGGGGCGTTGGCCAAGGTGAAGGGGCTGGAGGCGGAATTCCCCTTCCTGGCCGGCGACGGCCCTGCCGACGCCCGTCAGGGCATCGAGGATCTGGACATGGAGCTGGTGCTGAAGACGGCCCATGCCCTGTCGGAGGAGATCCTGCTGGACCGGCTGGTCGAGCGGCTGATGGTCAACATGATCGTCCATGCCGGTGCCCGGCGCGGCGCCCTGCTGCTGATGCGCGGTGACGAACCGCGGGTGGAGGCGACGGCGACCGTGGTCGACAGCGACATCGTGGTCCGGCTGACCGACGACGTGCCGGCGGAGGATCGCGTGCCGGCCGCCGTCCTGCACACCGTGCTGCGCACCCGACGGACGCTCTCATCCGGCGATGCGGCGACCGCCGGCGCGAAGGCGGGGTCGTTCCTTTGCCAGCCCCTGATCAAGCAGGGCCGGCTGGTCGGCGTCCTGTATCTGGAAAACGACCTTGCGCTGAACGTCTTCACGCCGCGCAAGGCGGCGATGCTGGAGGTGCTGGCCCCGCAGGCAGCCAACGCGCTGGAAGCGGCCCGGCTCTACACCGACCTGATGCTGGAGAATCGCCGCCGCCAGGAAATGGAGGCGGCCCTTCGTGTCGCGCGCGCCGATCTGGCGCGGGCAAGCCACCTGACGGTCATGGGCGAACTGGCGGCTTCCATCACCCACGAGATCAGCCAGCCGCTCGCCGGCATCGTCGCCAGCGCCGGCGCCAGCCTGCGCTGGCTGAAGGCCCCCACTCCCGACGTGGCGGAGGCCCTGTCGAACCTGGAGGACATCCGCACCGCCGGTCTGCGCGTCGCCGATATCCTGCGCGCGCTGCGGTCGCTTGCGAAGCAGGCCCCCCTGGTGCTGGAGCCGCTGTCCGTCGATCCCCTGGTGGAGGAGGTGCTGACCCTGACCGCCGACGAGATCGGCAAGCGCGGCGTCCGCCTGACCGCCGATCTCCGCGGTGACGGCGTCCAGGTGCGGGGCGACCGCACACAGCTGCAGCAGGTGGTTCTGAATCTCGTCACCAACGCGCTGGATTCCATGGCCGACCATGGCGGACAGCGCGAGCTTCTGGTCGAAAGCCGGGTGACCGACGGCGTGCTCGCGGTCAGCATCGGCGACACCGGCAGCGGCATTTCCCCCGACATCCTGGCGCGGATCTTCGATCCCTTCTTCACCACCAAGGACAGGGGCATGGGAATGGGACTGTCCATCTGCCGCTCGGTCATGTCCGCCCATGGCGGGACCCTGTCGGCGGACAGTGACAGCGGCGGCAGCCGCTTCACCTTCACCCTGCCCGTCGCAGCGGACGGCAGTGTCACGTTCACCTGAACGAGGCGGGAGTTCAGATATGCCAGCGACCTGGACGGGTGACTGGCAATCGCTGGAACTCCGGTGGCTCGTCGCTTTCGTCGAGATCGCCTTTGAAGCGGCTCGTCCCCATGAGGTCAGCGCGCGACGGCCACGAACACGGTCCCGTCCATCAGCAGCCGCGCCGTCCGCACCAGAGCCGCGCGGCGCAACTTCAAGTCCGCAGCGCCCCCATCGATTGCAAGTGGATCGATCTCAAGCGCCACCGTCAGCCGGCCCGACGGATGCTCCACATCGCAGAGCTTGGACGGGCCAGATGGCACCGCCGCCAGCGCATGGGCCGGCGATCCGTCCAGCAGGCAGGCCGTCGCCACCGTCACCGCGCCCAGCACACCGATGGAGGCATGCAGGCTGAAAGGCGTGAAGGTCCGGGTACAGATCATTCCTCCGTCACGTGGCGGCGCCACCAGGGTCAGCTTCGGCACCGTCTGCGCCCGCACGTCGCCCAGCCCCATCAGCGGCCCGGCGGCAAGCCGAATCCTCTCCAACCGCTCCTTCAGGACGGCATCGCCTTCCAGCGCGTCGGCATCCTCGTAACCGGTCAGGCCGAGGGCGGATGCCGGCAGGACGACCACCGGCATGCCGTTGTCGATCAGGGTACAAGGCACGCCGTCGATCTCGTCCTTCGTCCGCCCGGTCGGCAGCAGCGCGCCGCAGGCCGAGCCTTCCGTGTCGAGGAATGCCTGGGTCACCGGCGCATGGGTGCCCGGCACGCCGTCGATGGCGACGTCGCCGTCATAGCGCACGCGCCCGCCCGGCGTTTCAACCGTCACCTCCGCCTTGCTGTCGGAATTGACCATATAGACGCGCACGGTGGTGCGCTCTCCGGCCGGCTGCATCAGCCCTCGTTCGATGGCGAAGGGGGCGACGCCGGCCAGGATGTTGCCGCAATTCTGCTTGTCGGAGACGATCGGCTTGTCCGGCACGATCTGCAGGAACAGGTAATCGACGTCGCAGTTCGGCCGGTCGGATTTCGACACCACCGCCACCTTGCTGGTCAGCGGATGCGCCCCGCCGATGCCGTCGATCTGGCGCGGATCGGGCGAGCCGAGTGCCGCCAGCAGGATGCGGTCGCGAGCCGCCGGATCGTCCGGCAAATCCGACGCCAGGAAATAGGCGCCCTTCGAGGTGCCGCCGCGCATCAGCGCGCAGCGGATGCCGATCTGCTCGGTCATCGTCTCAAGCTCCCTAATCAGTCAGGGCGCGGGATCGCTCCCCGCCGGCGCGCGGAAGGCGGCGACGGCGGCGCGGACGATCTGGACCAGCGCCTCTTCGGTGTTTTCGCCATTCGCCTCGCCGTCCGACAGGCGCGTCACCCGCCACGGGTTGATCAGCGTGTAGCTGACCGCCCCCAGCAGGAAATGCGTGCGCCAGACGATGTCGGCCCGCGGCAGATGCGGCAGGCAGGCCTGCAACGCGTCGATGAAGGCGAGATTGATGGGGTTGAAGGTCTCCGCGATGATCTTCTGCGCCTCCTCGTGACGCTCCGCCATCACCACGGCGCGCAGCCGGGCGAAGCGGGCGCCGCCGCCGATGCTGCCCTCCGTCTGGGACAGCGACGGCAGGATGAAGGCGCGCACGATCGCCTGCAGCCGGTCGTCGGGATCGCGGATGCGCTGCGCCTCCGTCAGCAATTCCTGCCGGCGCCGGTTCATCGGGCCGGAGTGGCGTTCGTAGATCGCGCGCAGCAGCCCGTCCTTTGAGCCGAAATGATAGCTGATGCTGCCGAGATTGGCGCCCGACGCCTGGGCGATCTCCCGCATCGACACCGCACGGAAGCCGTTCTTGGAGAACAGATCTTCCGCGGCATCGAGGATCGCCTCCCTCATCGAGTTCTGGCGTTGCGCGGTCAGCACGGGATCGACCTCCGGATCGGATGGAGCGGAACAACTGCCGCCATCCTAGCGCCATTTGGTCGTCCGTACAAATAATTTGAACGACGCATCTGGCCGATTGTACGTCCGTCAAATTCATGTTGACACAGGACTGCGGCGATGCCTAGCATTTGTACAGCCGTCCAAATAAGGCGGTCGTTCAACCAAAACCCCCGAACCACAGGCGCACACCGCCATGAGCACGCAATCGCAAAAGGGCGCGCTGGTCGTCAGCGCGCATCCGGGAGACTTCGTCTGGCGCGCCGGCGGCGCCATCGCTCTGCACGCCAGACGCGGCTACCGCGTCAAGATCGTCTGCCTGTCCTATGGCGCCCGTGGCGAAAGCCAGGGTGCGTGGAAGCAGCCGGGGGCCACACTGGAGGCGGTGAAGCGCCAGCGCCATGACGAGGCCCTGCGTGCCGCCGAGATCCTCGGCGCCGAGATCGAGTTCTTCGATACGGAGGATTATCCGCTGGCGCTGAACCGCGAGATGCTGGACCGGCTGGTCGACATCTATCGCGATGTCCAGCCGGCTTTCGTCCTGACCCATGCGGCGGCCGACCCCTACAACCACGACCACCCCGACGCCGCCCGCTTCGCCCAGCAGGCCCGCATCATCGCCCAGGCCGCCGGCCACGATCCCGGCGCCAGGACGCTTGGCGCCCCGCCGGTCTTCCTGTTCGAGCCGCACCAGCCCGAACAGTGCGACTTCAAGCCGAACGTCATCCTGAACATCGACGAGGTCTGGGACATCAAGCGCAAGGCGTTCGAGACGCTGCCGGCCCAGACGCATCTGTGGGACTACTACACCCGCGTGGCGTTGCAGCGCGGCGCCCAGGGCGGCCGCAACGCCGGGCGCGGCGCCACCTATGGCACCAGACAGGGCATGACCCACGGCGAAGCCTATCAGCGCGTCTTCCCGATGGTGCTGGAGGAGCTGGCATGATCCCGACCAAGCTCGGCGTCGTTGTCCGCAGCATCGACCGTGCCGATGGGGCGGCGGTCGAAAGCCTCGCCACGCTCGGCGTCTCCACGGTGCATGAGGCGATGGGGCGGCTGGGGCTGATGAAGACCTACATGCGCCCTGTCTGGCCGGGGGCGCGGGTCGCCGGCACCGCCGTCACCGTGCTGGCCCAGCCCGGCGACAATTGGATGCTGCATGTGGCGGTGGAGCAGTGCCGCCCCGGCGATATCCTGGTGGTCGGCGTCACGACCGACAACACCGACGGCATGTTCGGCGACCTGCTGGCGACCTCGCTGATGGCGCGGCAGGTGCGCGGGCTGGTGATCGATGCCGGCTGCCGCGACGTGGCCAGCCTGCAGGAGATGGGCTTCCCGGTCTGGTCGCGCGCGGTCTCCGCGAAGGGCACCGTCAAGGCGACTCTCGGCTCCGTCAACATTCCGGTGGTCTGCGCCGGGGCGCTGGTCAATCCGGGCGACGTGATCGTCGCTGACGACGACGGCGTCGTCGTAGTGCCGGCCTCGCGCGCTGCGGAAGTGGCTGCCCTTGCCCAGAAGCGCTCGGCCAACGAGGAGGACAAGCGCAAGCGCCTCGCGTCCGGCGAACTGGGCCTGGACATGTACGACATGCGCCCGGCACTGGCCGAGGCGGGGCTGGTCTATGTCGACCGTCTGGAGGAGTTGGGGCGCTGACGCGCCTTTTTCACCCCCACCCAACACACCCACAACAAATTCCCTGGGAGGACCCACCACAATGACCAGCTTCCGCACCCTCACCCTCGGCACCGCCATGGCCGCCGCCGCCCTGCTGCCGATGGCGGGCAGCGCCGCCGCCAAGGCCTACAAGGTCGGGCTGATCGCCTCGCTCTCCGGCCCGACCGCCTCGCTCGGCCAGCAGATCGAGCGCGGGGCGCGGCTCTACGAACAACTGCACAAGGCCGACCTCGGTGACGACACGGTCGAACTGGTCGTGCGCGACGACACCGGCCCGGCCCCCGACGTCGCCAAGCGGCTGGCGCAGGAGCTGGTGGTGCGCGACCACGTCGATTTCCTGGCCGGCATCATCTTCACGCCGAACGCCAACGCTATCGCCCCGATCGCCACCCAGGCGAAGGTTCCTTTCGTCATCATGAACGCCGCCGCGTCGGCGACGACGAAGGCCTCCCCCTACATCGTCCGTGTCTCGCAGACCATCCCGCAATTCACCCAGCCGCTGGCGCAATGGGCGTCCAAGCAGGCCGACATCAGGACGGTCTACACGCTGGTCTCCGACTACGCCCCCGGCGTCGAGGCGGAAGAGGCCTTCACCGCCGGCTTCAAGGGTGACGGGAAATCGGTCGTGCAGTCGGTCCGCGTGCCGGTCCAGAGCCCCGATTTCGTCCCCTTCCTGCAAAAGGTGAAGGACGCCAAGCCCGACGCGCTCTATGTCTTCCTGCCCGGCGGCACCCAGTCGACCGCGCTGATGAAGGCGTACCATGGCCTGGGCCTGAAGGAGGCCGGCATCCGCCTGATCGGCTCCGGCGAGGTGACGGTGGAGGACGAGTTGCCCAACATGGGCGATGCCGCGCTGGGCGTGGTCACCGGCTTCCATTATTCCACCGCGCATGACAGCAAGGCCAACGCCGATTTCCTGAAGGCATGGCAGGCCGCCTATGGCGCCGACAGCACGCCGACCTTCATGGCCGTCGGCGGCTATGACGGAATGGCCGCCATCCACCACGCCATCAAGGCGATGAAGGGCAAGGGCGACGGCAAGGCCGCCGTGGACGCGATGAGCCACTGGAGCGCCGAAAGCCCGCGCGGCCCCATCGCCGTCGATCCCGAGACCCGCGACATCGTGCAGAACATCTACATCCGCCGGGTGGAGACGGTGAACGGCACGCTGCGCAACGTCGAGTTCGAGACCTTCGCCGCGGTGAAGGATCCGGGCAAGGCCAAGTAACACCGCTCTTGAAAAAGGGAGTGCGGCCCCGTGATCACGGCTGCTCTGACCATCCTGTTCCACGGCCTCGCCTTCGCGATGGTCCTCTACATCGTCTCCGTCGGGCTCGGCATCACCATGGGCCTGATGAACTTCGCCAACCTCGCCCATGGCGCCTTCGCCGCCGCCGGCGGCTATGTCGTGGTCATGGCGACCCGGTCGCTGGGGCTGCAATTCTGGGTGGCCCTGCCGGCCGCCTTCGTCACGGTGGCGCTGGCCGGGGCGGTGGTCGAGCGGCTGGTGGTCCGCACCCTTTACGGCGCCGACGAACTGCGGCAGGTGCTGTTCTCCATCGCCCTGCTGTTCATGGCCATCGCCGGCTTCACGCTGGCCTTCGGCCCGCTGCAGCAGCAGCCGGAGATTCCGGCCGCCCTGTCGGGTCAGGTGACGCTGGGCGGGATCGATTTCCCGGCCTACCGCGCCTTCGTCATCGTCGCCGGCGTCACCATCCTGGCTGCGCTGTGGCTGCTGATCGGCCGCACCCGCATGGGCATGCGCATCCGGGCGGCGGTGGACAACCGCAACATGGCGGAGGCCGTCGGCGTCGACACCCGCCTCCTGTTCACCCTGACCTTCGCGCTCGGCACCGGCATCGCCGGGCTCGGCGGCGGCATCGGTGCCGACGTGCTGTCGATCACGCCGACCTACGGGCAGGAATATCTGATCCTGTTCCTGATCGTCGTCGCGGTCGGCGGGCTGGGCTCCATCTTCGGCCCCTTCCTGGCGGCGCTGTGCATCGGCGTCGTCGATGTGGCCGGCAAGTACCTGATCCCGGAATTCGGCGCCTTCTTCATTTACGGCGTCGTCATCGCCATCCTGCTGGCGAAGCCGGCCGGCTTCTTCGGCGTGCGGAGCTGAGACCCATGGAACGACCGATGTCCCGGCCAATCCCAAGGAACGAACCTGTGAAAAGCCTCTCCGTCTCCTACCAGGGGGCCGCGGCGCCCTCCACCTGGCGGGGGCTGGCGATGGGCCGGGGCGGCAGCGACCTCGTCATCGCCGTCCTGCTCGGCCTCGGCGCGCTTGCCACCCTGCTGTTCGGCGAGGCCTACTGGCTGCTCGCCGCCCAGGTCGCCATCACCATGATCTTCGCGCTGTCGGTCGATCTGCTGGTCGGCTTCGCCGGGATCGTCACGCTCGGCCATGCCGTCTTCTTCGGGCTGGGCGCCTATGCGGTCGGCATCGCCTCGGTCGAACTCGGCTGGACGGAGCCGCTGTCCGCGCTGCTGCTGGCCGGCGCGGTCTCGGCCCTGCTGGGAGCGGCCACCGGCGTCCTGGTTCTGCGCACCCGCGGCCTGGGGCAACTGATGCTGACCATGGCCTTCGCGTCGCTGGTCTACGAGATCGCCAACCGGGCCAAGCCCCTGACCGGCGGTGCCGACGGCCTGCAGGGCATGATCATCTCCCCCGTCGCCGGCCTGTTCGAGTTCGACATCTTCGGCCTGACCGCCTTCCTCTACACTCTGGCGGTGCTGATCGTCGTCGTGGTCTTCGCCGTGCTGATGACGCGCTCGCCCTATGGCCGCTCGCTGGTCGGCATCCGCGAGAACCGGGTGCGCATGCAGGCCATCGGCACCGGCGTGCAGCGCCGCCTGCTGTCGATCTACATCGTCTCCGCCGCGCTGGCCGGCATCGCCGGGGCGCTGCTGGCCCAGACATCGCAGTTCGTCGGCCTCAACGTCCTGCATTTCAGCCTGTCGGGCGAGATCCTGATCATCGTGGCGCTGGGCGGCGCCGGCCGGCTGTGGGGCGCCCTGCTGGGGGCGGTGGTCTTCACCCTGTTCAAGGACCGGCTGTCGGCACTCGACCCCGCCTACTGGTACTTCTGGCTCGGCCTGCTGCTGGCGGTGATCGTGCTGTTCGCACCGAAGGGGCTGATCGGTCTGGTCGACCGCCTGCTGGCCCTGCTGCACCGGAAGGAGGCCGCGTGATGCCTGCCGCAATTCTCGAAACACACGCGCTCCAGAAGAATTTCGGCGCGCTGACCGTCGCGCAGACCATCGACTTCTCGCTGGAGCCCGGCACCTTCGAGGCGCTGATCGGCCCCAACGGCGCCGGCAAGAGCACCTTCGTCAACCTGCTGACCGGCCTCGTCCCGCCGACCTCCGGCTCCGTCATCCTGGACGGCGAGGACGTCACCGCGCTGTCGATCGAGGCACGGGTGAAGCGCGGCCTCGTCCGCACCTTCCAGATCAACACGCTGTTCAACAACCTGACGGTGGCGGAGAACGTCATCCTGGCGCTGGACGAGTTCCACGGCCAGGGCTGGCGGCCGCTGCCCAGCCCGTCGCGCCGCCGGCTGATCCGCGACGAGGCATACGAGATCCTCGGCCGCCTCGGCCTCGATCCCTGGGGCAACCGCGAGGTGCGGGAACTGCCCTATGGCCGCCAGCGGCTGGTGGAGATCGCCATCGCGCTGGCCCTGCGGCCGAAGGTGCTGCTGCTGGACGAACCGGCCGCCGGCATCCCGTCGACGGAGACCGGGACGGTGATCGAGGTGCTGGAAAACCTCGCCAGCGATCTCGCCGTGCTGATCATCGAACATGACATGGACCTCGTCTTCCGCTTTGCCCAGCGCATCACCGTGCTGGTCCAGGGTGCGGTGCTGGCCCGCGGCACGCCGGACGAGATCGCCAACAACGAGACGGTGAAGTCCGTCTATCTGGGGGAGGGCATCCATGCCTGAGGCGCTGTCCCTGTCGAACATCCGCGCCGGCTACGGCGCCACTGTGGTGCTGGAGGATCTCAGCTTCGATCTGCCGATCGGCGGCAAGCTGTCGATCATCGGCCGCAACGGCGTCGGCAAGACCACCCTGCTCGCCACCATCATGGGGCTGACCCGCCTGCATGCCGGCCGCATCGGCCTTGGCGGCGTCGACATCGCAGCGCTGCGGCCCAACCGCCGCGCCCATGCCGGCATCGGCTTCGTCCCCCAGCAACGCGAGATCTTCCCCTCCCTGACGGTGGAGGAAAATCTGCTGGTGGGCCTGCGTCCCGGCGCCTGGACGCTTGATCGCATCTACGACCTGTTCCCGCGCCTGCGACAGCGCCGGACCAACATGGGCAACCAACTGTCGGGCGGCGAGCAGCAGATGCTGGCCTTCGGCCGCGCGCTGCTGACGAACCCCAGCCTGCTGCTGCTGGACGAACCCTTTGAAGGGCTAGCCCCGGTGATCGTGGAGCAGCTGTTCCATGCGCTGCTGCGCCTGCGCGACGAGGGTAACCTGTCCATCATCATGGTGGAGCAGCATGCCAAGCTGGCGCTCGCCTTCGCCCCGCGCACCATGGTGATGAGCCGTGGCCGCATCGCCTTCGACGGCGCCAGCCAGACCCTGATCGACGATCCCGCCAAGCTCGACGCCCTCTGCGGCATCGGCGGCGCCCTGCACTGAGCCACCGGGACACCAGAATGAGCAACCCGACCCCTGCCCCCGCCCCTGCCCCGACCATCGCCTTCATCGGCTTCGGCGAAGCCGCCCAGGCCTTCACCCGCGGCTGGCGCTCGCGCGGTCCCGTCACCGTCCTCGCCTACGACATCCTGTTCGACGACCCGGCCCATGCCGAAGCCAAGCGCGCCGAATGCCGTGCCCTGGACGTGGAGCCGGTCGCCGGCGCCGCCGAGGCAGCAGCGAAGGCCGACATGGTCATCTCCGCCGTCACCGCCGATCAGGTGCTGACCGCGGCGGACAGTGTGCTGCCGGGTGTGCATCCCGGCCTGCTGTGGCTCGACCTCAACTCCGCGGCACCCTTCCGCAAGGCGGATGCGGCGGAGCGGGTGGCTGCGCACGGCGCCGGCACGGTGGACGTGGCGGTGATGGCGCCGGTGCATCCCCGTCTGCACCAGACGCCGCTTCTGATCAGCGGTCCGGCTGCGGCGAAGGCGGCCCCCATCCTGACGGCGCTCGGCATGAAGGTCGAGCTGGTGTCGGAGCGGACGGGCGACGCCTCCACCATCAAGATGATCCGCAGCATCGCCATCAAGGGCTTCGAGAGCGTGACGATGGAATGCGTCACCGCCGCGGTGAAGCTGGGGATCGAGGACCGCATCATCCCGTCGGTCGCCTCGTCGCTGTCCAACATCGACTTCGCCGACCTTGCCGATCACGTGATGGAACGGGTCGTCGTCCACGGAAAGCGCCGCGCCGCCGAAATGCGCGAGGTTGCGGCGACGCTGGACCATGCCGGCGTCAGCGGCTTCCTCCCCACCGCCACCGCCGCCCACCAGCAATGGGTCTCCGACCTGGGCGTGAAGGAGCGCTTCGGCGGCGAGGTGCCGAGCGACGCAAGGCGCATCGCGCGCGAGGTGCTGGCGGCGCTTGCGGAGCGCCGTGAGGTGCAGCGTTAAACCCCTACCTATCCTCCCCTGCTCTCAGCGGACCTACGGTCGCCCGCCGCTCTCGCACAACGCAATGCTTTGTGCGAGAGCTGGGCGGGGGAGGGACTGCCGCCGCTTTTCCGAACAAGCACTTGCTCTCTCCCCCGCCCAGCGGGGGAGGGTCGGGGTGGGGGCAAGCGAAACAACCACTCACAAAAAACCAACTAGCCCCCGAGGAGGACAACGTGGCACGCATCATAGGGTCGATCGCGACCTCTCACACCCCGACCATCGGTTTCGCCTTCGACCGGCAGAAGCAGAACGACCCCGTCTGGGCACCGATCTTTGCGGCCTATGAGCCGGTCCGCCAATGGCTGGCCGAAAAGCAGCCGGACGTGCTGTTCTTCGTCTACAACGACCACGTCACCTCCTTCTTCTTCGACCACTATTCGGCCTTCACGCTGGGCATCGGCGAATCCTATCAAGTCGCCGACGAGGGCGGCGGGGCGCGGGCGCTGCCCCCGGTGAAGGGGCATGCGGAACTCGCGCGCCACATCGGCACCTCCCTGATGGCGGACGAGTTCGACATGTCCTTCTTCCAGGAACGGCCGCTCGACCATGGCTGTTTCTCGCCGCTGTCGATGCTGCTGCCGCACGAACCGGACTGGCCGGTTCCCATCGTGCCGTTGCAGGTCGGCGTTCTGCAGTTCCCGATCCCGACCGCTTTGCGCTGCTACAAGATGGGTCAGGCGCTCCGTCGTGCCATCGAGAGCTATCCGGAGGATCTGAAGGTGGTGATCGTCGCCACCGGCGGCCTGTCGCATCAGGTCCATGGCGAGCGCGCGGGCTTCAACAATGTCGAATGGGACACCCGCTTCCTGGAGATGATCGAAAAGGACCCGGAGGCGCTGACCCGCATGACCCACGCCGATTTCGCCCGTCTCGGCGGGCTCGAGGGGGCGGAGGTCATCATGTGGCTGGTGATGCGCGGGGCGATGTCGGCGACGGTGCGCAAAATCCACCAGACCTATTACCTGCCTTCGATGACCGGCATCGCCACCGTCATCTACGAGAACGAAGCGATCGAGCCGCCGGCCGACGTCGTCGGCACGCATCGCGCCCATATGGCCCGCCAGCTGGCCGGCGCCGAGGACCTCGCCGGCACCTATCCCTTCACCCACGCCACCAGCGCCAAGGCCTACCGTCTCAACCGCTTCCTGCATCGGATGGTGGAGCCGGCGCACCGCGCCCGCTTCCTCGCCGATCCGGAAGCCGCCTTCGAAGAAGCCGGCCTGACGGAAGAGGAGCGCCGGCTGGTCCGCGACCGCGATTGGCGCGGCATGATCCATCACGGAGTGATCTTCTTCATGTTGGAAAAGCTGGGGGCGGTGGTCGGCACTTCCAACCTGCACATCTACGCCGCCATGCGTGGCGAGACGCTGGAGGAGTTCCAGAAGACGAGGAACGCCCCCGGCGCTCTCTATTCCGTAGCCGGCAACGATGCCGCGGCGCTGGCCTGGGACAAGGAAAAGAACTGACCTGCCCTCGTGGGCACTGTCAACTTGTAGGTACGCTCAGTGATGGTAAGCGCGTCTTGACCAAGGATGTCCTATAGATGGAGTGATCACGCGGCCAGCGGCGCGCCGACCATCTCGGCCCAAACCGGGGGGCTTGAACTCGGGCGGTACGATGGTCAGAAACGGGGCGATGATCGCGACGAAGGTGGATGAGGTTGTTGACCAGGTCGTGGATGGACAGGAAGCGCTGCACCTGCCGAGATGACTTGAAGCACTTCATCTGCCGCTCGCGTCGTCGGGTCGGCTGATGTGAGTTCTCCGCCCGGTTGCTGAGCCCCTTGTTGGCGCTACTCACACCCGACCGTCGGGGCCCTGGACAAGTGAAGCGGCCGGATGTCACGCCCAGCCGGCCGAACCATGCGGACACCAAAAAGCCCGCGCTCCAGATGGAGGCGGGCTTTCTGGTGATTTGGTTGCGGGGGCGCGAAGCCACCGGGAATTGAAGCTGCCACCGGTCGACGTTTGACGCCAGGACCGAGCGGAGAATGCCCTGACGGTGTGGAGGTTTCGGTCTCGCGCCCGCATGGGGAGCGGCTGAACTTCTCCTCCCAGGTCGAGGTGCGGCTTGCGGCCATCAGCAAGCGTGAGCGGGCCTCGCGTCGCCGCGCCCCCAAGAAGGCGCGCGTGACGTTCGACCCGATCCGTGGATCGCTGGAGCCGAGCGCGCCCTGGAGTTCGTCCGAGCCCTCGGCCTGGACCAACGCGGAGACATCAAATAGGTCGCCGCCATCAACTCTGGAGCGGCTTGGCCAGATGGCAGGCAAGCCAGCGGCCGAGTTGCCCGATTTCCTTCTCCTGGTCGGTGATGATCTTCCTGGCCATCTTCTGGAGCTCAGGATCGCGCACGTTCTGGAGTTCGGCCCGCGCCATGTCGACGGCCCCCCGGTGATGCTCCCGCATCATGGAGGTGAAGTCGTGATCGGTATCACCGGTCATCGGCTGCGTCATCATGGACTGCTGCATCTTCCGCATCGACCCCATCATCGCTTGAGAGCCCGGGGAGTTGGACATCGAGCCCCCCTGCACCATGCTACGACGTGTGGATCCCCGCCAATGATCGCAGCCGGGCCTACAACAGCGGCAAGCTCGGGGAGGGTTGCCTCGAGCGGCTGCCCGAGACCATCGAGAAGGCGCCCGGCGCCGACGCCATCCGGCTCATCGACGTGCTGTGGCTCGACCGGGGCAAGGCGCATGTCGCCGCCGCCTTCGAGGTCGAGCACTCGACCTCCATCTACTCCGGCATCGTCCTCATGCTCGATCTGGCGCTCGGCACCGAGACACATGCCCTCGAAGGAATGTTCCTGGTGGCGCCGAACGGCCGCGAGGAAGAGGTCCGGGCGCAGCCAGCCCGACCGGCGTTCAGCCGCGCGGCCGACCTCCAAGTGCGTTACCTGCCGTACGGTGAACTCGAAAGCCACCGGGAGTTCATTGCCCGCTTCGGCTCCGGCGTGAAGGCCATCAACGCCATTGCCCGGCCTCTGGTCTGAGCAGATTACAGTTCCGGCGTCAGTGGCTGAACCCGCTCTTTGCCATGGCGAGGTGGTGGGCCTTGGTCTGCTGGTGTCACTTGCGACTGCCGAGCCGGGGCGTTTCTGCATTGGCCACACGGCCATTCGGGTCGAAAACGGTGGCGGCCCCCTCCACCTTGTTCCGGTTGATGTCGTCTGAGGTGAACTGAAATGACCCACCGCTGGCAAGGTATCGCCTACGCACTGCTCTCGGCCGCGCTCTTTGGCGCCAGCACGCCGTTGGCGAAGGCGCTGCTCGGAGACATCAGCCCGTGGATGCTCGCTGGACTGCTCTACCTCGCCTCGGGCGTCGGGCTGGCCATGCTCCACGCCGCGCGCCGTCTGCGGGCCGGGCCGTCGTCGGAGGCGCCGCTGGCACGTCAGGACCTGCCATGGCTGGCCGCTGTTATTGCGGCTGGAGGAATCGCTGGGCCCGTTCTGCTCATGGTGGGCTTGAGCACGACGCCCGCTTCGACGGCCTCGCTCCTGCTGAACCTGGAAGGCCTGTTCACCCTGGGCATCGCCTGGGTCGTGTTCCGCGAGAACGTCGACCGGCGTATCGCCCTCGGGGCGGCGGCGATCCTCGCCGGGGCACTGTTGCTGTCGTGGAGCGGTGGCCCGGAGGGAATCGGCTGGGGAGCACTGGCCATCGCAGGGGCGTGTCTGGCCTGGGGCATCGACAACAATCTGACCCGCAAGCTGTCGAGCGCCGACCCGCTCCAGATCTCCATGCTCAAGGGCGCCGTCGCCGGGACGGTCAACGTGATCCTTGCCTGGTTGGTCGGCGGAACATTGCCTTCGGCGGGTCCGTTCCTCGCGGCGGCAGTGGTCGGTTTCCTTGGCTACGGCGTCTCGCTCACCTTGTTCGTGCTGGCGCTGCGCCATCTGGGATCGGCGCGGACCGGAGCCTACTTCTCGCTGGCACCCTTCGCCGGTGCCGCCGTTGCGATCCTGGCGTTTGGCGAGCCGGTCACCATGCGCTTTGTCGTCGCCGCCGCGTTGATGGGCGTCGGGCTGTACCTCCATCTCATCGAACGGCACGAGCATGAACACCGGCACGAGTCGATGGATCATGAGCACCGTCACGTCCATGACGAGCATCACCAGCACGAACATGAGGGCTGGGAAGGGCCGGAGCCGCACAGTCATCCGCACACCCACAAGCCGCTGGTTCACGCCCACCCGCATTTTCCGGACATCCACCACCGCCACACGCATTAGGCAGGAAAAAGCGGTGTTCTCGTCCTGGGGCCTGGTGCGCGGTCGGTCGGCTTCATCGTGGCCGCCACCATGAGCAAGCTCCTCGTTGGCAGCGGCGGAACCTCTGGCCATGCCGCTCGTTCATTAGGGGAATTTGATATTCTGCGTGAGCTAGAAAGCGCGCCGAAACCATCTCATGGGCGGCCAGGGTGTCTCCCGGCTACCGCCCCAGTCGAAGGGAGGAGCGTCGTGACGTACCATTTCTCCAAAGTCGTCGAAATGCCGTTCGAGGACGCCGTCTCGGCTACCACCGATGCCCTCAAGGAGCACGGGTTCGGTGTGTTGACCGAGATTGACGTGAAAGCGACGCTGAAAAAAAAGCTGGACGTCGAGTATCGACCCTATCGCATCCTCGGCGCCTGCAACCCGAAGATGGCCTTCCAAGCGCTTCAGGCCGAGGACAAGATCGGCACCATGCTACCATGCAACGTCATCGTGCAACAGCGCGAGGACGGCAAAGTGGAGGTGTCCGCAGTTGACCCGGTCGCCTCCATGCAGGCGATCGACAACCCTAGCCTCGCCGACGTCGCCCGTCAGGTCCAGGGCATGCTTCGTCAGGTGATCGACGATTTGGGCAATCGGGCATAGCCCCGCAAGCCAACAAGGGCCCCCGACCGGCCCAACCCCAGAGAAGAACCACCGAGATGGCTCATCATGCTCGCAGCATCATCGTCCCGCTGGCCATGGCAACAGCCCTGATCGCCGGAAGCGCGGCGGCCCAGCAGACCCAACCGGCGCCGCAAGGCCAGACCACGGCGCCGATGGGTGGCCCCGGCATGGGTGGGAACCAGGGCATGATGCAGGGTCAAGGCATGCACCAAGGTCAGCGGGCGCAGAATATGCCCAAGGATCCGGCTTCGCGTGCGTACATGCAGAGCATGCAGAAGATGAACCGGGACATGCGCAAGCCGATGACCGGCGACGCCGACCAGGACTTCGCGCGGATGATGGCGGCCCATCATCAAGGCGCCATCGACATGGCCCGCGTCGAACTCCAATACGGCAAGGATCCCGACCTCAAGGCGATGGCCCAGAAGATGGTCGATGATCAGACGAAAGGGGTTCAGCAGCTTCAGGACTGGCTGAAGCAGCACCCGACCAAGCAATCCAGCAACAAGTAACGGCAGGAGTTTTCCGTGATGATGGGCGGCATGGAGGGCTCGGGTTGGGCCATGGGCGGCATGGCGATCCTCTGGGTTCTGTTGCTTGCCCTCATCATCCTCGGGATTGCCGCCCTCATCAAATACCTGAGGCGCTGAGCCTCACGTCGCGGAACGGGACGTAACCGGGCATGCCAAGACTGGGGACCAGGGCGTAGACGGCGGCGATGACGACAACGACGAGCCAGAACTCTTCGTTCAGTTTCATGGCGGTTCTCCTGCGCTCAATGGCCATGTCCGCTGCCGATGACGATGATCGGCAGCGACTGGATCAGTTGGAACGTGACGATGGTGAATACGTACATGGCGGCGACCAGGGCCATCAGCACCGGCTATGCCGCCGGGGCCATACCGCCGTAGCTGAAGTCGAAGATTCGGCGCGGCACCCCCATGAACCCGGCGGTGATGCCGGCCGCGCCGAAGATCAGCAGGCCGAGTGTCACGACGGCCGGCATGCGCCGCAGCAGGTCCGGGCGCCACAGGCTGCCTCCGCCAAGTGCCGGCAGGATCACCATCAGCGCCGCCAGGAAGGTCTGGGTCAGCACGCCGACGGCGAAGAAGTGGAAATAGCCGGGGACGAAGAAGGTGTCCGACAGCATCGGCGCCAGCTTCTCCTGGATCAGGACGAAGGCGAAGGTGATGCCGAGCATCATGTTCACCACCGCCCAGCCCATGGTCGCCATCGCCGGGTTGCGCCAGGGCAGCCCCCGCATCCAGCCGAAGAAACCGGTGGCGCCTCGCGCCCGGGCGCTGGCTTCCAGCGAGGAGACGATGATGGCGAAGGCCGCCAGGGTCGGCACCGAGACGAACCGGGAAGAAAGGCGTTGGTCGCGGCGATCGCGCTGACCACCAGGAACCCCGCCCAGGCGAACAGGGCGAAGCCGATGGAGGTGAAACGATTGCGGGCATCGATGTCCGTCACCCGACGCCGCCGATCGACCGGCATTGCCATCGCGCGCTTTTCGTATTGACCCTCCCACCGCTGGAGGGTTGATGCTTGTTTTACTGGCCTGGATTGGTGATGGAAGCGGAGTGACAGTCCGCCGCACTCTTCCGGGACCCTGACAGGGGCGGTCGTCGAGACGATCGTCCTGTTGCAGGGACCAGGGGATGGTATTACCTTTGGCAGAGGGGCCGGTGGGCACGCAAGGTGCCGTCCGACCTCGGACAAGGAAGGCAATCGCCATGTGGCGTGGGACGTGGTCGGCGGTGAGGAGGGTGGTGGTGAGCCTGCTGATGCTGGCCACGCTGCTCGTCTATGCCGTGCCGAGCCACGCCAGTCTGCTGCCTCACCAGCATTCGCCGGCGCCTCATGAGCACGCCTTGGTCGACACGCATGACGATGGTGTCGCCGGCGTGGCAGACCATGAGCACAAGCAGGACCCCTGCAAGGATCTTGGTGTGCTCGGTGACGATGCCTGCTGCAGCGTCGCCCAGTGCGCGACCATGCATGGCGGCCTTCCCGTCGGTGCCATCGCAGCCTTCATTCCGGCCATCGACCGGGCAGACTATCTGCTTGCCCTGGCCACGCCCGAAGGCATCGATAGCGACCCCGCACTGCGTCCCCCTCTCTGATCCTCTGATACCACGAATCTGTCCGCGTCCAGCGTGAGCTTCGGCTCAGCGAAGGACGTCGCCGGATTTCGTGCGCTCGGCCTTTGTGTCCCCGGCGCTCCTGCATGGAGTCCGACCGGGACGGCTCGAACCAGATGATCAGACGGAGGACGCCATGTCGTCTTTCACCCGCACAATGCTCCCGGTCTTTGCCCTCGTCGCCATGATGTCGGCTGCCCAGGCCCAGACCGTCACCACTCCGGTCCAAGGTCAGGACCACCAGGCCCACCACCCCGGCGGCACCACGACCACCCAGGCCCAGCCCGCTCCTGCCCCGACGCCTGCCCAGCCGTCCCAGGGCGGCCAGCCCGCGATGCCCGGCATGATGGGTCAGCAGAGCGGCCAATCCAACAGGGTGGGGTCAGGCATGATGGGGCCGGGCATGATGGAGCAGATGATGCCCATGATGCGCCAGATGATGATGGACCAGCAGGGCGGCATGGGCCTGCCGTTCGAGCACGTCGAGGGCCGCATCGCCTTCCTGAAGGCGGAACTTGGGATCACCGACGCCCAGGCGCCGCAGTGGAATGCCTTCGCCGACACCCTGC